>DATJYD010000063.1:0-4000 GCA_035499755.1 Fimbriimonadaceae bacterium | reverse complement strand
ACTCACCTGATTCCGAGCGCAATGCTCGCGGCGCAGGGCCGGCGGGGTCCGCTGGAGCTGTACGGCACCGATTATCCTACTCGCGACGGGACCGCCGAGCGCGACTACATCCATGTGAGCGATCTGGCCGCTGCCCATGTGCTCGCCGTCGGCTATCTGGCGGGCGGTGGCAAGAGCACCGCGCTCAACCTCGGCAGCGAGAAGGGAGCCACGGTCCGGGAGGTGCTCCAGGCGGTGGAGGAGGTGTCCGCGCGCAAGGTGCCTTATGTGGAGCGTCCCCGCCGGGCGGGCGATGCGATCGCCCTGCGCGCCTCCGCGAAGCTGGCGCACGAGACACTCGGCTGGAAGCCGGTCATGAGCGATCTGAGGACGATCTGCGAGACCGCCTGGAACTGGTACTCGCACGCGCGGTAGAAGCGGCCCGGGACGATCTCACCCGTCCGGTCCGGGAAGAGATCCCTTGAACCCGCCCTCCGTCATGCCGCGTCCTCACTTTGAGGTCCAAAGGGGGAACTAGTCAATGCGGGTTCTGGAAACATTTCGGAGGTTGCGGTGGGCGCAGCCGCTCGTGTTCGTCACGCTCGTGGGATGGGCAGGTCTGCAGGGAGGTCGCTCTGCCACCGACGGCCAGTTCGCCTTTCTCGATCAGTTCCATCCACGGCGCATGACTCGAGGAGTCGACCAATCGGGGAGATCCTGCTGGGTCCTGATCTTTCCCCGGGAAACGGCCGCCGGCGCGCTCGCCGAACTCAGGCGCGAGCTCCCCGCGGAGGGGTGGCACGACCCCTACCAAACCTCCGGGCAGCCAGCTCCGCCGGGGATGCCCACCACTTTCGTGAAGGATGGCTCCGCCGTGAGTTGGTCTGGACTCACGGTCGGCACCGGCCAGCAGGCGGGCGGCGTCGGCAACCTGGTCATCTCCTACGACGCCGGTGAATTGATCGTGGAGTTCGCGCAGGGTCCGGCGAAGCCGGCTCGCGTCCCAAGGCGTGAGGTCTCACGTCCTTCATCCTTTGCTCCTCCGTTAAGCTGGTCAGCCCCGACGGACGACTCGATCGTCGCCGAGCGCCCGAAAGCCGGCCACGTCCTCGTCATACCCGCTCGGCCCATCGTCACCGCGACGAGCGCCGAGTGGCGCTGGTACGTCTTCAGCGATCACAGTTGGTCCTCGATGTCGGGCAATGGCGATGGCGTCGAGCTGAGCGCGGCTCGTGAAGCGCCTGCCGGAGAAGTGGCTTTTCTTGACGCCGATCTAAAGATTGAAGCCAAGCGTAACAAGGACGGGATGATGGACCTGAGCAGTTCCATCAAGACCTGGACCGGGACCGTCGGCGTAGGCAAGAAGCTCTCCGGAATGCGCTATTCCTTTCCCCCGAAGCCCGGCTTCAGGGTCGGCAGTTTCACCGGGGACGGAGTCGGAATCGCTTACGTCAGGGCGGCTCGTCTCGACACCTTGGTGAGCGACCTTGCTCCTCATCGCGCCGATCTTGCCATTCCTGCCGGCATCGAACTGGCGAGGCTTGCCGTCGATGCCAGCCGCTTCGCGAGGCTCGAACTCACGAAGACGGATCGGGACAAACCGCTCCCCGGCAGCACGCGAACGATGAAGATCTCCACAACGGGGCCGAACGATCCCAAATGGACTGCGCGCGAGCAGCAGCTCATCGATTCCCGGGCGTACTGCGTGTTCCAATCGACTTCGAACGACGGGACGATCACGTTCTCACTGGTCAAGTTTCCAGGGATGAGGCGCGTGGTGGGCAGTTCGCGCTGGGTTCCTGCGGGAAGCTTCAATCTGACGGAGGCTGAAAAGAAGCTGGTGGCGCAAGGCTACCAGGCGTCGGCAGAGGGGGGCAGATTCCCGAGCGAGTTTGGAGTGAAGATACGAGAGTGAGATGAGTTCGCAAGCCGAATCTCCTGATAGAGTAGAGCATGATACAACGGTATATCCTCTTCTTCGCGCTGGCCCTGACCGCGATGCTCGCCTCCGCGCAGGATGCCGGCGGCGTTCCGCGCGACCTCTTGTCCAAGTTTAGGACGGGTGTCAACATCACCCGCTGGTTTTGCTATGTGGGCAATCCCAACGACGAGGACCACTTTCGCGATTACCTGACGGAGCAGGATTTCGCGGCGTTCAGGCATCTGCGGGTCACGTTCGTACGGCTTTGCATTTCGCCCGAAGTGATCGACGAAAGCGGCGCGCCGAAGCCGCGGAATCTGGAGCTGATCGATGCGGCTCTCGAGCGCTTCCGCAAGGCCGGGATCGCGGTGCTCTGGGATCTGCACGACAACGGCCAGCTCAAGCTCGACGAGCCTGGCCACGACAACTCCGGCTTTGTCCGGTTCTGGGGGGCGATCGCCCGGCATTACCGGGGCAAGCTGGAGAACGAGGTCGTCTTCGAGCTGTTGAACGAGCCGCAGTTCAACAAGAACCCGGAGGTCTGGTACGCGCTTCAGGAACGGACGGTTCAAGCGATCCGCGCGGCCGATCCTCGGCGCACGATCATGGTCGCGAGCACGAGTTGGGACGGACCCGATACCTTCGTGAAGATGGCCCCGCTCGCCGAGTCCAATCTGATTTACACCTTCCACTGCTACGATCCCTTCTTTTTCACCCATCAGGGCGCGTCCTGGGTCGGGGATCAGCCCAAGCTGTTTAGAAGCGTCCCGTTCCCGTCCAGTCCGGAGGCGGTCTCGGCGATGATCGATCAGATCCCGCCCCAGTTTCAAGGCGCGCTCAAGTGGTACGGCGAGCAGCATTTCGACGCGAAGTATGTGCGGGGCCGCATCGCCGGGCCCGCCGGGTGGGGGCGAGAGCACCATGTGCCCGTCGTTCTCGGGGAGTTCGGCTCCTATCCGCCGGTCTCGCCGGTCGAGTCCCGCACCCGCTGGTTCGAAGCGATGCGGGCGGCGGTGGACGCCGAGCACGTGCCGAACGCGATCTGGGGCTACGACGACGCGATGGGACTTGGCCGCGAGATGAAGGACGGGGAGCTAAAGCTCGACCCGGTGACCCTCAAGGCGTTCTTTGGGAACTAACGCCGTCCCTACTCCGGTGGCCTTGCCAGCTTCGAAACGGCGAGGATGCGATCGAGCACGGCCGACACCTCGGGATCTACCTCCTCGGGAGTCAAGAATGGAACCAGTTGGAAATACTGGGCCTTCCTGAAGACGATGGGTGAGCCCACTAGCTGATAGTAGAGCCGGAAGATGGCATCGAGGACCTCCTCCGAAGCCTTGACCTCGCTGCCCCAGGGGTCCTTTCCCAAGACCTGCAGGGCGTGGGCGACCTCGTCGACGGCCCGATTCATCTGCGGCTCAGCGTCGTCTGCTTCCGCCAGAGCGAACAAGTCGCGGCCGCCGTTGTGGCGCACCCATCGAAGCAGGACCTCGGGCCGGCAGAAGTAGTTCTCAATCTCTCGTTTCGACCACATGACTTCCTCTAGTCCACGCTGAGACTGGAGAGGTTTGTCGATACGATCGAAGAGGGCGATCCCAACGAGATCAGGCTTAGCCTCCTGGAGTCCGAAGAAGTGCTCTCTGGCCCTGACTGGGACGTTCGTGGAAATGTAGTGGACGTAGGAGTTCTCCAAGGCAGTTGACGCGGGGTGATCGAGGAGCTTTGCAAGCTCCTTAAGAACCAGCAGATCGCTCGCATCCTCGACATAGAGGACCCAGCCTTTGAGCTCCGCCTCGTAGTAATGCTCCCATCCGATGTCGGTCAGAGCCTTGATCAGTTGGCTTGGCTTATCGGTCAGGGTGTGCGGCCGGCCGATGAAGGCGACGAGCTTGCCCGTCGAGGCGGCTTCATTGAGAACGACCTCCGAATGGCTCGCCGCTATGATCTGGGCACCCTGCTCGGCGGCGATCTCCCGAATAAGCTGGAAGGTGTGCCGCTGGCGAAGCACTTCCAGATGCGCGTCGGGTTCATCGAGCAGAAGGACCGAGCCAGGATTGTCGTAGATATAGGCGAGCAGGAGGAGGGTCTGCTGCAGCCCCC
>DATJYD010000062.1:0-4391 GCA_035499755.1 Fimbriimonadaceae bacterium | reverse complement strand
GGAGTTAATCTCCCGCGCGAGACTCCTTCCATGTCGCAGCCCATTATTGGGAAGCACTTCGCGCCCGTAGCTCAATGGATAGAGCATCGGTCTTCGGAACCGAGGGTCGGGGGTTCGAATCCCTTCGAGCGGGCCAAGCCTATTCGGGTTTTGGATCGCGGACGAGATCAGTAGAAGAAACAGCCGGAAAGTTTGTCTTTCGGCGCAAGGCTGAGATCGATCGGCTGCGACTTTTCTCCGACTAGCCGGGCGAGGCGAGCTTCGATATCCTTCAGGATGTCCTGCGAGTATCCGGGCCACATGCGGTCGATCCGGCCGTCCGGGCGGACGATCACGTTGTAAGTCGATTCCCGCGCGCCGTAGGCTTTCATGACATCGAGGCCGGGGTCCGAGACCATGGGGTGGAGGACGGTGGTGGTCCCCGCATAGTCGATCGCTCGGGCTCGATCCGCGTTTGTGATCGCGACGAAATCGACCTTGTCGCCAAATTGCCGGTACAGCTCGTTGAAGAGAGGCTGCGCGTTGACGCTGCACGGGCAGCCGTCGAGGACGAAATAGACGAACTGCGGCCGCGGCCCGGCGCCGCCAATTTGAACGGACTTGCCGTGGATGTCCGTGAGCTTGAGGTAGGGGGCGAGCTTTTGCGACTCAATGGAGGTGTCGGCGAGCATCGCCGGCGTCACCGGATGGCGCGGCAGCACGGTGATATGGGCCGCGTCCAGGTGAGCCATGTCCGGCGCGGGCGCTGACGTTCTCAACCGGGCGTAAGCCATGACGCCGCCGCCGACGGCAAGGACAACCCCGAGAGGAACAAGGATCGGTGCCAGTCGCACCTCGCTATTGTAGCCTGTCGGACGCGTTAGGACTCGGCCGATCAGGAATCAGCCCCTCAGCCCATCAGGAATCGGCCCATCAAAAACCCCTGCCGTTGTATTCTGGAGTGGGATGACACGGACGCTCAAAGAAGAGATCGCGACCACGATTTCGCGCTTCCACTTCGACCAGCACGGACACTTGCCGGGGAGGATCGAGGTGTTCCTGTGCGACGATCTCGTGGTTATCCGCTGTCACGACGTTTTCACGACGACCGAGCACAAGCTCGCAACGACCTCGGAGGGCAAGAAGCTGATCCAGAGCGCGCGGCGGGACCAGCGTGCGCTCACCCGCCGGGAGATCGAGCGGAACGTGTCGCGCGTCGTCGGCGTGCCGGTTCTGAGGAGCTTCTACGATATCGACACGAGGAACGGCGAACAGATCGAAGTCTATGTCCTGGACCGGATGGAAGAGGAGCAGGCGTGACCGTCCTGCTGACGAATTGGCCACACTGAACTGAAATGCGCAGATTCAGGACCCTGCGAGTCCAGCTTCTCGCCAGCCACCTCGCGCTCGTCGTGCTGATGGCCGTTCTCATCGGCGACGCCGTCAGCAGCTTCGTCTCTTTGGGACGCTCGATCGACCGAGTCCTCAAGGGCTCCTTCACGTCGGTTCTTGCCTGCGAGCACATCAACGGCGTCCTCGATCACGAGAACGAGTCGCTGACCCTTCTGATCATCGGGCAGAACAAGCTCGCGACGGACGAGTACAAAGCGAACCAGGGAAAGCTGAGCTCGGCGTTCCAGGATCTGGAAGCCAATGCGACCAAGAGGAGCTCTCAGCTCATCGCTCAAGTCGGCACCCGGATCGGCACCTATGAGGCGCAGATCGACGAGGCCTTCCGGATGGCGCCGACCCGCACGCCGGGACAGCTTCGGGCGCTCTACAACCAGCAGATTCATCCCACCGTCGTCGGCCTCGAGGCGAGGGTCGAAGAGATCGAACGCATCAATCAGGAGTCCATTCAGCAGGCCAACCAGGAAGCGAAGCAGGATTCCCAGCGGGCGGCCATTCGGAGCCTATGGGAGACCGGCGTCGCCCTTGTCGTGGCAATTCTCTTCGCCCTCGGGCTTATCCGGTCGGCTCTTACTCCGCTCGCGCTGGTGGCGCGTCAGGCCGACGCGATCGGGAGCGGCGATCTCGATCAACGGATCCACGTCCGCCGCACGGACGAGATCGGTTCCCTCGCCAGGTCCTTCAACGCGATGGCTGAGAAGCTCGCCGAGGCACGGGCGGTCGATTCCCGCCGCCTCAAGCGGGCCGAGCTCATGTCGGACGCCGCGCTGGAGTGCCTCTACGATCCGGTCGTTGTGAGCGATGCCAAGGGACGGCTCGTCTATCTGAACAACGCAGCGCAGGGATTGTTCGGACCTACCCCTACGACGCCGAGGTCGCCGATCGTCGAGCACATTGGGGACCGCCGGATCGTCCGGGCTATCCAGAATGCGATCACCGAAGACCGGGTCTCCGCGGGCGAGGACCCGACCACCCTGATCCCTCTCAAGGTGGAAGGAGCGAACCGAACTTACCGGCTAAGGGCCACTCCGATGAAGGACCCGCAGGGCCAGCTCCTGGGCTCGGTCACGGTTCTCGAAGACATCACGCATTTGAGGGAACTGGACCAGCTCAAATCCGAGTTCATCGGAGTCGCGTCGCACGAGCTGCGGACGCCGGTGACCTCGATGCTCCTTTCGGTTCAACTCCTGGAAGAGGGCGCGGCCGGCCAGCTCACGGAGGCGCAGAAGGAGATCGTGGTGGCGCAGCGGCAGGACGTCGAGCGGCTCGACCATCTCATGCGCGAGTTGCTGGACATCAGCCGGCTAGAGGCGGGGAGCGCTCCGCCCCGGTTCGAGATGGTCAATCCGGGCGACCTTTTACGCGCGGCCTATCTGACGACGAAGGCTCAGGGCACTCAAAAACATATCGCCATCGAGGTCGAGAAGAACTCGCAAATCCCGCAGGTTCGAGCCGACAAGAGCCAGATCGGCCGGGTCCTCGCCAACCTGATCACGAACGCGATCCGGCACACCCAGCCGGGCGGACACATTAAGCTTCGAGCAACGCCGGGGGACGATCAAGTAACATTTTCGGTCGACGACAGCGGAGCGGGAATCCCCCGGGATTTCCAGGAAAAGATCTTTGAGAGGTTCGTTCAGGTCCCGGGCGCGACCGGTGGAGGCGCGGGCCTTGGACTGTCGATCAGCAGGAATATCGTGCAGGCGCACGGCGGAAAAATGTGGGTTGAGAGCGAAGTAGGAAAGGGCAGCACCTTCAGTTTCACTCTGCCGACCGGCCAGCATGCGGTCGACCACGAGGAAACAACTTGAGTCGAATTCTTGTCATCGACGATGAGACGAACATTCGGACGATGATTCGTCTTGCGCTTCAACACGTTGGTTACGAGGTCGAGACGGCGGCCGACGGTGAGGACGGCATCCGCAAATTCGGCGACGGCACAACGTGGGATCTCGTCCTCCTCGACCAGCGCATGCCCGGCTTGACCGGCATCGAGGTGCAGCGGGTTCTTCGCAAGACAGCCCCGAAGACCAAGCTGATCATGATCACCGCCTTCGGAACAATCGATCTTGCGGCGGAGGCGATTCAGGCGGGGGCGATGGACTTTCTTCGAAAGCCGTTCACCGCCGACACCTTGCGGGGCGCGGTCCAGTCGGCAATCGATCGGGAGGTGGTGTCGCTCTCCGAAAACACGGCCAGCGCATTCACGCCGTTCACGAGAACTACCATCAACGGGTTTCGGTTCGAGCCGGCGCCGGATGGCCGAACGACGGACGCCGGCGACGTCACCTGCGAGTTCATCGTCGATCTCCCCGACCATTCGAGCACGATCGTCAAGGTCGTCCTGCCGTCGTACGTGCAGGAACTGGTGAAGGCCTACACGGACATGGAGGAACCACCGGGAGGCGACAGCTTCTGGCAGGGCCTATGCGAGGAGGCTCTCGCCAACTACCTGTGGCAGCACGCCGGCCTTCCGCCGGGTGGGTTTTTCCGAATCGAAGATCTTACGTCTAGCCTCCAACGATGGCTGGATGCCGTCCTTACTGTGGAACAGAACGAGACATAACGAGCGACATGCCTGAAAAGAAAGAGGGCCGCCTTAAGATATTCCTTAGCTTCGCCGTTGGCACGGGCAAGACATTCGCGATGCTCGATGAGGCGCATCGCCGCAAGAACCGGGGGCAAGATGTGGTTATTGGGCTCGTCGACGCCAAAGGACGCCAGGCGACCGACGACCAAGTCCACGGGTTCGAGGTCATTGCGACCAAGAAAGTCTCGAACGACGGCCGGGAGACCGAGGAACTCGACACCGATGGCATTATCGCGCGCCACCCGGACTTGGTGCTAATCGACGACCTCGCCCATTCGAACGCCCCGGGCGCCAAGCATCAGAAGCGCTGGCAGGATGTTCAGGAGATCCTCGACAACGGGATCAACGTGCTCACCACGCTGAACGTGTACCACCTGGTGAGCCTGAACGACCAGATCGAGGACATCACCGG
>DATJYD010000061.1:0-2775 GCA_035499755.1 Fimbriimonadaceae bacterium | reverse complement strand
GGTCTCCTTAACTAAACAGCATTGGGGCGAGCTTAGTTCATTCTCCTCTAGTCATCCGCATAAGGCGCGGGATCGGCCATTCCAAGCTCCGCGAACGCGCGCTTTCGGATCAGGCAGGAGTCGCAACGGCCACATGCCTGTCCGCGCGGGTTCGGATCGTAACAGGAGCGGGTGATGCCGTAATCGACCCCCATTTCGAGTCCCCGTCGGATGATCTCGACCTTCGTGAGCCGGATCAGCGGGGCATGGATGGCGATTCGGTGGCCCTCGACCGCCCGCTTCGTCGCCAGATTCGCCAGGCTCTCGAAAGCGTCGACGAATTCGGGCCGGCAGTCGGGATAGCCGCTGTAGTCGACGGCGTTGACCCCGACGAAGATATCGTCCGCCTGCAGCGTTTCCGCGTAGCCGAGGGCGATCGCGAGCATGACCGTGTTGCGGGCGGGGACGTAGGTGACGGGAATGCCCGCCATCTCCGAGCGGTCTTTCGGCACCTCGATCGAATCGGTCAGGGCCGAGCCCCCGATCGAGGATAGGTCGACGGACACCACCTTGTGTTCCCTGGCCTGCATTTCGGCCGCCACGCGCCTCGCGGCGTCGATCTCGATGGCATGCCGTTGGCCGTAGGCGACGGTCAGGGCGAAGCAATCGAACTCCCGAGAAGCGATCGCCAGGACGGTCGTGGAGTCGAGGCCACCGGAGAGGAGAACGACGGCTCGGGGACTCATGGCACCCCAAAACTACCCGAAGCTTTGGCTAGCCGCCCGCACCCCTTCCTCTTGCGGCCCTCGCCTTCAGCCCCAAGAAATCGGATTTTTCTTCCTCCCTATATAGGCACCCACTTCGGGAGGAAGAAAACTCCTGCCCGATTGCGAGCCGCTGCCCCCCGCGAAACCAGCCAGAATAGGCCATGAAGTTCGGCGTTTGCGCGGGCGTCGTCGATGCCCCGGCGATCTTGGATGCGGGCTTTGACTACATCGAAGTCGGGGCCACCGGTTTTAGCGGCATGGATGAGCATTGGGATCGGTCTCCCTACGAGGGATTGCCGATCTTGGCCACGAACCTGTTCTTCGATCAGCGGATCCACCTTTTTGGCGCGCACAAGACGCCGTATCTCGATTACTCGATGCGGACCATCGAGCGAGCAGCGAGCCTTGGGGTGCCCGTGA
Organism: Fimbriimonadaceae bacterium; assembly: GCA_035499755.1. Classification (GTDB taxonomy): domain Bacteria; phylum Armatimonadota; class Fimbriimonadia; order Fimbriimonadales; family Fimbriimonadaceae; genus JAEVZK01. The sequence continues at coordinate 1,609 of DATJYD010000061.1, read as the reverse complement.
TGGTGATCGGCAGCGGAGGCCCTCGCACCGCGCCCGACGATATCGATGGCGACTCCGCTTTCGTCGACGTCGTCGCCGAACTGAGCCAGATCGCCCAGCCATTCGGGATCGCCCTTGCTCCCGAATCGTTGAATCGGACGGAGACGAACGTCGGCAACAGCCTGCGAAGCCTGGCCATCCGTCTTCGAGCGCGCGGGGTCGGCTATACCGCCGACTCGTACCATATCCTCTTCGAATGGGATGCGGAGGGCCGTAAGGTCTGGCTGGACGACCTGATGGAGGACCAGATCCCCTTCGCGCCCACCCACGTCCACGTCGCGAACCTGCCTCGAACCGGGGTCGATGCCGAGGATCCGATGCTCCAGGCCTTCGCGGGCCGGCTGGCCGAGCTTGAGTATGGGGGCAACGTGAGCTTGGAATGCAGCCGCGAGAGCGGGTTCGATCTCGCCGCCACGCTGGGGGCGCTGAAGTCTCTGTTCGGCCGCCCGGCATGCGTGTCGCAGGTATAATCCGGGTCCCGTGGGGATGTAGCTCAGCTGGGAGAGCGCTGCAATCGCACTGCAGAGGTCGTGAGTTCGAATCTCATCATCTCCACCATTTGCACCTTCGCCTGATTCGCGCCATCTAAGAGGCGGTTGCCTTGAAACGACGGCCGGCCGCACCCAATTCAAGATGTAGGCCGAGAGCGGGCGATCTCTCCGATGCTCCTTGCAGTAGCCTCCGCTTGTCTGGCCGGACTAGAACCTGAAAGAGGCGCTGGCGAGGATTCGGCGCCCCTCTTGAAACCTCGTGCCGCTGAACCCGGATTCGAAGTTGATCACCTGACGTGAATCGAACACGTTGAACACCTGGATTCCGATGCCGCCTCGGCCGCGAAACAGCTTGTCTCCCGAGCTGAGGGCAAGATCGACCTCCGAACGAGGTGTTCGGTCGGTTCCGGGCGGAACGACGCTGCTGGCGAGACCGCTGCCATAAGCGAAGGTCGTCGCCATCGAAGCTCCACTCTTGAGCGTGTACGCGAGACCAAAACCCACCGTGTTGCGCTGATCGTGATCGTTGTACTCGGGCGCCGGAGCGCCCGTGTTGTCGACGCCGCTCGGTCGGGCCGCGGAGAGTGTGTAATTGAAGTACCCATCCCAACCGACGTTCTTCGCCGCAGTGACGTCGTAGGAGAACTCCAAACCATGAACCGCACCGTGCTCGAAGTTCACGCCGGTGTAAAGCCCGATCTCGCTGCCGGGAATCAGCAGGCCGACGTCGACCTGGTTCTGGATCTTCTTGTAGTAGTAAGCCAACTTGACCGATTGGAAGCGGTTGATCTGGCGCTCGATACCAAGGTCGAACTGATCGACGATGGGCGGTTTGAGCGACTGCCCGAGGATCGCTCCTTCGGCTAATGGCGGTGTGTTAAAGAGCCGGTTGTAGGAGGCTCGCAGGACGGTCGTGCGGTCCAGGCCGTAGCTCAGGTTGATGCGCGGACTGAGGGCCATTCGGTTGACGGTCGGCTGGCCCAGATTCTGCGTTTGGGTGAACCAGTCGCCGCGCAACCCGTAGTTGGCGGTGAATCGTTTGTTTGGCTTCCACGTGTCCTGCACGTAGGTCGCACCGT
>DATJYD010000060.1:0-2660 GCA_035499755.1 Fimbriimonadaceae bacterium | reverse complement strand
GAAGATCGCGTGCGCGCCCGCGATCGATAACGAAATCCTCATTCTGCGCCTGCAGGACGCGCCGATGGACAAGGTCATGGCGGATATCGCGACCGTCACATCGGGGCGTTGGGAGAAGGAGGGCGAGACCTCTTATCTCGTGCCGGACAACAATGTCCGAGAAATGCAGGTGACGAAGGCCCAAAAGAAGCTCGCGACGCAGATCGCGGAGACGCTCAAGAAGCAGCTTGCGACTCAGCCGAAGGTGGACGACGGGAAAGCGCCACCTCAGGCGGTTCCGGCTCAGCTCGCGGCCCTCGGAGTTGGGTCCACCGAGCTCGCCAAGATCGCTCAGGCGATCGGTCCCGACCGGCTTTCGATGGTTCCCGACGACGGCAGAGTCGTTTTCTCCAGCAACCCGACGGGGATGCAGCAGACTTTGCCAGAGGGGGCGGGGCCGGCTATCGACCAGTTCATCGTCGATTACAACAAGATCGCGGCTTCGGTGAGTCAGGACGAGCCGGCCAAAGACGAGCAAAGCGATCCCAACGTGGCGGCACTCATGGATCTCCTCGGCCCCCGGATGAAGAAGCCCCAGCCGATCAGGGGCCGCCCGGCAAAGGCGCTTGTCGTCGCATCCAGGAGGAGCCTGTTCGGGGGATTCACCCTCGAACTGAAGCTTTACGGTGAGAACGGAAAGCTCTTGGCCAGCAACAGCCTGCCGCTCGTGCTCGACATTCCCTTCGATCCGACCCAGATCTTGAATCAGAAGCCGGCGGTCGAGCCGGCGACGAGCGAACCGGAGATCGAGCTTTCGCCCCTTTCGAAGGAGATGCACGGCATGAACGGCTCCATGGGAGCCATGCAGGCCGGCCACTTCAAGTTCAGCAGCCAATTGCTGGCCGCCCTCAAGGACCCGGTCGCCCACGATCCGCTTTCGTTTGTGGAGTCGGAGGCCTTGATCGCGGTCGCGAAGCAGCGCCACGAGCAGCTTGTCGCCGACCTTCCCGACAGCGTCCTCTCGATTTTCGACGTTCTGACGAATCACGACACCAAGCTGACGGCAACCAGCTTCATGAAGACCCTGGCGGGCGACGATGGAGCGACGGTGGAGGAGTCGGCAGGGTGGATGGTCGTTTCGCCGGCCAGCCCCGTCCAAGCCAGAAAGCAGCGCACGGATCGGGCGGCGCTGAAGACTCTGATTGATTCGACGGAGGCCAACGGCTATCCCACTTTGGACAGCATCGCGGAGTACGCCCAGACGAACGAGTCGCCCATCGAAGGGGCGCCGGCGAGCATGACCTACATCATGGTGTTCGCGCCGGGGGCGATGCAGCAGGGCATGATGGGCGTCGTCAACTGGGACCTTATGCGGTTTTACGGCCAGTTGGGAGCCGATCAACGGCAGGTTCTCAGGCAAGGCGGGCGCATCGCTTTCGACCGATTGTCGCCATCCCAGCAGACGATCGTGAGCAAGATGGTCTTTGGCGCGGACGAGGAACTGATGGTGGAGAACCGGCAGGCGGGGGCCAAGCCCAAATCAGATCCCCTCACCGATCTCATCGTTTCGAACATCGAGAAGTACACGGGAGGCAACGAGAACGACTTTCGGAGCGAGCCGACGGAGGTTATGCCCTCCGGCCTGCCCGCCAACGGCTACGTGCAGGTGAACTTCACCTCGGAGCCGGTCGGCATCCCGCAGACGATGAGCACCGATCTCGGCAAAGGGACGGCGATGGATCCGATGATGCTCGGCATGCTTAAGTTTTTGAAGGACGATCCCTCGATGTCGCAGTTCAGCGGCGAGATTCCCACGATGGACGATCTGAAGGTAGGCACTCGCTCCGTTTACAACTTCTCGTTCTATGTCGCGCCCGATGTCAGCGAGAAAGGTGTCTTGAACGACGACAGCATCCCGAAGGACGCGCCCGTTTACAAGATGGCGAATCTGCCCGCCGATTTCCAGAAGCAGATCGACCAGATGGCGGATTCCTTCAAGAACAATCCGATCTGGAAGATGATCGGACAAATGTCTGGGATGGGACGCCAAGCCGTTCCGCCGTCGTAGAGCCGGCCCCGAGACGCCGGTTTTTACCGATCATCCCTTAGGGGATGTATGTGGGATGATCGTCGCGGCTGGGTCCAATGGCCGCGGTCGTGAACGAATGGAGTTGTCCCGCTGTCAATCCGATCATTAGGGGTGTATGGCGGTGGTTACGTCGCAAAGCGCAACATCGAAAGGGCTGTTTGGTGGAGAAGTTCGAGTCAGCACGGTTTGCCTGCTGATGGTGGGGATGGGGGATCTCATCACCTCGCTGATGTGGCTGCACGCGGGGTATGGGGAAGGGAACCCGTTGTTCGCTTGGCTGGCTTCCCAAGGATCGATCTGGTTCGCGCTAGGGAAGGTCATCTTCCTCGCCGGACCGATCTTGGTCTTGGAATACGCGAGGCAGGTCCGGCCGCGCTCAGCCGAGCTGGGCACCTGGCTGGCGACTCTGCTCTACATGTTCCTCCTGTTCGCGCACATTCAGCGCCAATTCGGCGGCCAGCTCTAACGGCGCGGCCGGAAGTACTCCTCCAACCGGAGGCACTGAGCCTTACGGGAATCGGCAAAGACCTCAAGCGCGGAAACTAGCGCGACGGCAGTGTCGATGCTGGTCACGCAGGGCACCCCGGTCTCA
>DATJYD010000059.1:0-3541 GCA_035499755.1 Fimbriimonadaceae bacterium | reverse complement strand
CCTGCCCGCGTAGTTGAACGCTGTTCGTCAAATAGATCGTGACTCCGATGCCTTCCTTGCGCACCTGGTTCAGGAACATATCCTGAAGATTAATCGCCTTGCCCATCTGAAATACCCCTTACATCAAAAACAGAACCGATGCGTTCCATGGCAGAATCGAACGCCTCGTTCTCAGTCGTTGCCGAGAGCTCATGAAGGTTCGGCTCGGAACGAAGCCACGTTCGCTGGCGCTTCGCATAGCGGCGCGTCTCGACGACCGTTCTTCCTAGGGCTTCGTCCAAGCTGATCTTGCGCTCGATGTGGTCCCATAACGCGCGGTATCCGATGGCTCGCAGGCCCGGATCCTCGCGACGGAAGTTACTCTCTCTAAGTCGCATTACCTCTTGAACCCATCCATTTTGCACCATTTCGGCCGCTCTATGTTCGATGCGCGCACTTACGCCCTCAGGTGGGGGACTTAGCCCTAGCTTCAGCTTCAGAAAGCCGGGGACGTGAATCGGTTCGGGGGGCGTCGACTGCATCCTCTCCAAAGCCCGACGCACCCGTACGGGATTGCTCAGCTCCACGGTCGACGCCAACTCAGGGTGTTCGTCGGCCAGCCTCTGTCTCAGTTCTTCGATCGGCGTCTCGTTGAGCCGTCGCCTCAAGTCGGGGTCGGGTGGTCCCGAGATCGACGCATATTCCTCGAACAGCGCTCGCACGTAAAGCCCCGTTCCACCTACGACGACCACGTTTCGGGCTCCTTCAAACGACTCGGTGAGAACGTCGAGAGCCAGGCGGAGCCACTCGCCCAGGCCGAAGCTTTCGTCCGGCTCGCGGATGTCGAGCAGCTCGTAGCGTTCGCGCCGCGTCGGTTTCGAGGTGCCGATGTCCAGGCCCCGGTAGATCTGGAAGGCATCCGCATTGACGAGCGTGGCGTCGATCGCCTCCGCGACTCGCTCGGCGAGGCTCGTCTTCCCGGAAGCAGTCGGCCCCATGATCGCGAGCAGCAACGGCGCACCCATCGGAGCCAGTATGCCCCGACACCCGGCACCCGCAATACCACCAACTTTGCGCTCCGCGGCCTGAGCACGTGGCGCAGTCTGCCGATGAAATGGGTTGAGGAGAACAGATGCTGCTACTGACATGCTATCTGGCCTCGGCGACGCTCTTCTACTTCATCGTGGCCCGGAGCGCGCCGGTCCTCGAGGAGCCATATCCCACCCATGCCCCCCAGGGCGTGCAGGGAGAGGTGATCGAGATCTTCACCGAAGCGGCCGAACAACCCGCCAGCAGAGCGGCGTAGTTCGGTCTGGCTGGGTGGCCTTTGCCTTCGCGGCAGAGGCCCGCCCGGCGGCTTGCCGAGCCCCCGTTATTCGACGACGAACAGCTCGTGCGGCCTCAGGCTTCCCAGCTTGCCCACGATCGCGGTCGGCAACCTGCGCAGCCTGGCGTTATACGCGGACGCGACGTCGTTGTAGTACTGGGTCGCGAACGCCACCTTCTCTTCCGCTTTCAGAATCTCTTTGCGGATTCCGTGCACGGCTTCATCCGTGCCAAGGTGCGGATGCTGCTCGGCGAGTGAGTACAGCCCGCAGAGCTTCGCCGACACCTCCTTCTCCGCGCTCGCCCGTTCGGCCACCGAGGATGCGCCGAGAGCGGCGCTCCGCGCTTCCACCACGCTACGCACCGTCTCGTGCTCGCCATCGATGTGATGCCGGACTCGGTCCACGAGATCGGGAATCAGCTCATGCCGCCGATCGAGCAGCGACTCGATTTGCCCCCATGCGCTGCGCGATTGGACGTGCATGGTGGCCAGGCTGTGATAAGCCTTCGCGTAGCCGAATAGCACGAGGAGTGCGAAGGCGATTAGGAGCAGCGTTGCGAGGATCATCGCCAATCACCCATAAACAAAACGAACCGAACGCGCGTTCGGTTGCACGAGGTGGGACCGGCGCTCAAATAGGGGCTCGGTCCCTTCGTCTCCCGAACCGGTGATCTCTATCTCTTGACCCGGGAGACTAGCCACGATTACCGATCACAGGCGAGCGGATCGCGTCAAACTGAACCGAGAACCGAGCCGGGAGGTGCGAAGCGAAGGACCTCGGATATCGACTCCATCACCGGCACGTGTAGGCGCTCTCGAACTCGCCAGTGATCCAGGCTCTAGCTCTCTCGCAGCACTTCGTCCCGCGATGGCATCGACGCCTGAGCCCCCGCCCGGGTCGTCGACAGACCGGCGGCGACCGTGGCGAGACGCATCGCCTCGCAGAAGGCCGCACCCTGCGACAAGAACGCGGCCAGCGCGCCGCTGAACGCATCCCCCGCCGCAACCGTGTCCACCGCCTTGACCGGCATTGCCGGCAGCCGCGCGCAGGCAAACTCGCCCTCCGCCAGACAACCCTCCGCGCCGAGCGTCACCACAACCTGTCGCACGCCTCGACCCAGGAGAACCCGCGCCGCCGCCAGCACGCCGGCCTCGTCCGTCACCGGCACGCCCGTCAACGTCGAAGCCTCCGTCTCGTTTGGGGTGATGACGTCGACGAAGCGATACACCTCGGCCGGAAGCTCCGCCGCCGGCGCCGGATTCAGGATCTTCAGCCGGCAAGTGGATTCAGCGAGGAGCCGGCAAACCTCGGCGACCGGAATCTCCAATTGAGCGAGCAGCACATCGCCGGGCCCGATCAGGGGGAGCGCATCGTCCGCCGAGACCTCCGCGTTCGCCCCCGGGGAAACCACGATGGTGTTCCGCCCTTCGTCGTCCACCGCGATCGCGGCGATACCCGAGGCCACTCCCGGCTGCACGCGGAGACTCGAGACGTCGACGCCCGCCCCCGCCAGACTCTCCCTCAGCATTTCCCCGAAGGCGTCGTCTCCAACCCGGCCGACGAATCGCACATCGCCGCCCAGCTTCGCGGCGGCGCCTGCCTGATTGGCCCCTTTGCCGCCGGGAAACGTCGCGAACGACCTGCCGATCAAAGTTTCTCCGACCGCCGGAAGGCGCGGCGAGCGAACGACGAGGTCCATATTCGCGCTACCGACTACAATAAGGGCCATACCCGCAGTTTTACCGTTCTATGATCCTCCCAAGCTTAGCTCTGGCCATCGTCCTTCAGCAGGGTTCGCCCACGACTCCGATCGCCAATCCCAAGCCGGCTCATCGAGCCGTGCACGCGAAGAGAAAGTCGAAGAAGATCCAACGACCCGAGCCCCCGAAGAACCCGTGGACCGACGGCCCCGCCGGCTCGGGAGAGCCGGTCACAGACGGCGAGATCGTCGTGATTCAGTTTCTGGTGGAGAAATCGACCGGCGAACGCATCGCGGACTCCCAGAAGCGCGGACTTCCTTACACCTTCAAGATCGGCGAGACTGGGAATGATCCGCTTTTGGATCGGGTTGTGAAAGGTATGCGTGTGGGCGGTGTGCGGACCGGCACGGTTTCTGCGAAGGACGCCTACGGCCCCGAAGGTATGCCTCCCCTCATCAAACCCGACGACAGCCTTGTGGTAAAGATCGCGCTCCTGAGGCGGGAAGAGAAGTAGCCGATGCTCGCCGAATTCAA
>DATJYD010000058.1:0-3386 GCA_035499755.1 Fimbriimonadaceae bacterium | reverse complement strand
GGAATCTCACGACCGTCCTAGTGCAGTCCGTACAGTTCCAACCCGGACCCCATGGGCCGGGTGCGAGGGTCGGCGGTGAAAGCCATGCGGTGTTCCGGATGGCGATTTCGGAGCCGCTCCGGCACCAGCATTTCGATTTTCTTCCCCAGAACCTCCCGGCGTTGATAGCCAAAGAGCTTCTCCAGCTGCGCATTGACCAAGACGAGCTCACCTTGTCGATTCACGACCGCGATCGCGTCGGGGGCCGATTCGAGCAGCTCGCGGAATTTCTCCTCGGCCCGCTTTCGGTCCTCAATGTCCGTCAGAACTCCATACCATTTGACGACACGGCCGGCTCTGTTGCGCAGCGGCACCGCGCGGACCATAAACCAGCGATACTTCCCGTCCGCCGCGCGGCGGAAACGCGCCTCGTCGTCGTATGGCTCGCCCGTCGCCTCGCACGCCCGCCACTTCTCCATGTGGCGGTCGAGGTCTTCCGGGTGGACAACGCGTTGCCAGCCGGATCCTGCCGTCTCCTCCGCGGACAAGCCGGTGTATTCGCGCCAGCGCCGGCTTGCGAACGCATTGGAAGGACCGGGTAAGGCGATGAACACCATTGCGGGAACGGTTTCGATCAACTCCTCGTCGGCACGTGCTCGCGCCGATTGGATATTGAGCGCGAGATATGTCGTAGCTCCTATGGCGGAGAGGCTGATCAAAATGTTGATAAGGCCCGACCCCGACAGGTGTTGCGGCGTCAGAAGGACGCTCAGCAGCGTCAGGGCCACGCATCCCAGGGATATAAGGATGACGCCGCGCCTGTCGGCAAAGCGGATGGACATCAGAACGACGACGATGTAAAGCGCGCCGCCGGCAATCTCCAGGGGGGTGATCGTGTCGAATACGAAGATCGCAATCGACAGCGCGACGGCGACGAAGATCTTGCTCCGGGTCATCGAAACGGAGACCCTTCCGAATCGCACGCGGCAACGAACCGGCAAATACGACGGTCCCCTGTCATTACATCGACACCGTCCTCCGAAGGCCGTGGCGCAAGATGCAGCTGGTCGCCCGGCGGATCGTTCAGCATCCGTTGCGCATGCTATCGCTCGCAAGGCTTCGGAGGGTTGTGGGCGTTCGCGCGAGGCGTCGGTGGGCTCGCGAAACGGCTGGCCCAGCCCCTTGGGCTTCGACAGCCGAACCGACTTACCCGGACCAGGCGGTGGACTGCCGAGCGCGGTCGGCGATGCCGCGGAGAACCCTCGACCTTTGGGTCGTAGCGGGTCCCAACTCCCCATGTCCTTATTTGCAAAGCCGATTAGGCTCAGGAATGCGCAGCCTCTCCCACCCCGCCCTCCCGCGGGTCTGTGGGCCTTCCTGAGCTAATGTTTCCGAACGCGTTCTGGCAAGAACGAGTCGTGTCAGGCGTAGAGGACGAAACCCGCGGCTGGAACTCGAACTGGGACAGCTTTCCCGTTTCTCGGTTCGACAGCCACGCTACCGCCGATCTCCGTGGCCTCGGTCGAGTAAAGGCAGGTCAGGCGGCCGTCCGCTGCGTGCAGGTCATTGTCGATCGTGACGAAGGCGGTCAACGCGATGTCCGGGTCGGTGTTGATCGCAGCGAGCACTTCCCGGTTGTCGAAGATCCGTGACCAGGCGACGATGGAGCGCAGAGGGCCCGGACCGATTCGCGCGGGGAACCCGAAGCTTGCACCGTCGCCCGAAATCTGACGCAGGAACTGGCGGCCCCGGCGCAGGGACAGCTCTTTGCGCCGGAGCCGGTGGATCTTGGCCAGCTCGCGGTGGACGGGCAGGTCCTCGTCGAAGCAATGATGACCCCGCGACCGGAAGGGACCGAACTCGCCTCCGAACATCGCCTCTCGAATGTAGCGGTCGGCCTCGTTGCCGGCGCCTTCGCCATCGAAGAGCTGCTCGGTCCCGTAATAGATGCACGGAATGCCGAGTGTCGTGGCGTTGAAGGCGAGGATTGCGAGCGCCAATCGCTCGAACCCTCCGGCACTGAAACGGCGCTTGTGTTCACCCTGGTCGATGTGATCGTGGTCGTCCACAGAGGTCACCAGCTTGTCGCGGAGCCAGACGTGGAAATCCTTCCGCTCCAGCAGCGAGTTGCGGAAGAGATCGAAATACTCGACCGGCTCGATTTCTCCCCTCACGAGGGCCGTCATCTTGGCCCGCTCATCGGAGATGCCCAGGGCGGCATCGAGGCCCGTGACCTCGAGCCGCTCGTAGGCGAAGTCACGCCCGCCGGTGATCTCACCGATCAGGTAGAAGTTCTCTTTCCCGAGCGCCTCCGTGAACTCGTGGATCACCGAAGCGAAGAACCGCGCGGCTCCGGGATCCATGTGCTTGACCGTGTCGAGACGGAATCCGTCCACGTCGGCGAAGGCGATCCAGAACTTGTAGACGTCGCAGAGTTGGCTCAGCGTTGGCGAGACGGAGTACGCGTCGATCGCGTCCGCGCCGTGCAGGATCCGGCGTTCTCCGTGATGGAGATCCTTGAGGTCGAAAAAGTCGCCGTCGCTATACTCGGGAAAATACTCGAAGTTGCGGATGCGGCCCTCGGTGAAACTTTCCGGGCGTTGAAACTCGGCCGGCCAGATCGCTCCATCGGGAAACGCGCGAGGGAGATCGGCAGGATCGATCGGGCCAAACGGCAGGCTGACCACTCCCTGATTGTCGCGAAAGCCGTAGACGGGGAACTTCTGGCCGTTCCAGAAGGGGTCGCCGTCTCGATAGCGGAACACGTCGCCGCAGTGATTCAGGATGATGTCCAGGATGACCCGGATGCCCAGTCCGTGCGCGGTCTGGACGAGCCGGCGGAGATCTTCGCGACTCCCGAAGTGCGGGTCCACGTCGAGAAAGTTCTGGATCGCGTATCCGTGGTAGGTCTCGTCGGCGCGGACCTGCTTGAAGATCGGACTGATCCAGATTGCCGTGACGCCGAGCCGCATCAGATAGCCGAGCTTGGATTCCAGTCCGGCAAGAGTTCCACCCACGAACCGCCCACCCGCCTCGCGCCATCGGGCGGACTCCCATTCGGTTCGGACTGCGTTGCCGTTGGCCTCGGGGATCATCGGCGGGGTCGAGCCGGTCGTGACGATCTGGCCCTGGTTGTCGCGATAGAGGTTCTCGGCGCCGTCCGAGAACCTGTCCACAAGGAGGAAGTACAGAACCTCGTCCTCCCAGTGCTGCGGGGAAGGAAAATATTCACGCCCGGAGATCAATCGTGCGAGATCGAGTTCCCGGAGAGATGTCTCAGGCATCGCAATTCATCCTCCCATGAACGTCGCGATGGCGGCCAGAGGAGCCTACTCACTCGCAGCATAGGATTAGGAAGGAGATCTTGCCGTAGGGGTGTCGCTGCTAGGGACGCAAAGGCCACTCCA
>DATJYD010000057.1:0-2680 GCA_035499755.1 Fimbriimonadaceae bacterium | reverse complement strand
GGTCCCGCGGACCTCAGCGGCGTGACCTCGGTCAGCTCGCCGTTTCTCGCGATGGACGAGAAGAGCTACGCGTACTCTTTCCAGAGGACCATCTCCCACCTGTTCCTGGTGGATGGAGCGCGGTGACGCGCCTCGCGGGCTGGGGACGGGCAAGGAGTCGTCCTACGGCGCTTCCTTCTGGTGTCTTCGCGCCGCGCGTCGTAGATTCTCCTCCGAAATGCGCAACCTGCGTGTCGCGGTCTTACTCGTCCTCTTGGACGCCCTGCATGCGGATGCACAGCGTTCCTATTCGCCCTCGCACTGTCGGGTCTGCGTCTCCTTCAAAGAGGCTGCTGAATGGCCATTGCGAGCTGCAAATGGCACGACGGCCTTCTGCAACCTACCTTGAAGGGGTAGGTCCAAAGGAGGCGAAGTGTCGGCACACCGAGCTCGGTCATCCTTCGTTCGAAGAATCGCTCTCGCGTCGTTTGCTCTCGCATTCGGGGGACTCCCGGCGAACGCCCAGAACCTTCTTCTCGATCCTCAGTTCAATCACGGAATCGGTGGGTTTGTAACACTCCCGCCGGGGACACTTCAGTGGTCCGCGGTTCCCGGCCCGGACAATGCGCCCGGCGTCGGAAGCCTGCGCACTCTTGGGCCGGGGCTGGCTTTCGCAAAGGAGTGCGTCCCCGTCGTCGCGGGGCGAACCTACAGCTGGGGTGCGTCTCTTAAACCCGAGTCTGCGGCCGCGTGGGTCATTCTCTACTTCTTCGCAAACGGGACATGCTCGGGGTCGACAATCCTCTCAGAAGTCGATGGTCCAGTGGTCACCGGGAGTGAATGGCAGTTCATGCCGAGCCCGGACGCCACTGCACCGGCAGGCGCCTCGAGCGTTCAGTTCGTCGTGGAGACCACCGTTGGGGGCGCGGGACTTGGAGGAGTCGACATCGACAACGTCTACTTCGGCTTGCAAGGCACGTCACCGCCAGGGTTGCCCTATCTACCCGCGCTCTCCCGGCCGATGGCCTTCCTCCTCGCGGGAGCCCTGGCGGTTGTGGGTATGCGCGTTCTGCAAGGGGCGTTAGCGGGGCGTGCGTAATTCCGCATTCCGCACACGCAGCGTCTCAGGCTGAAGAGCACGCCGTGCTGCTCAGGATGATGCGCGAGGCTCCCGAAATTACCACCCGATCAGCAGCCCACCCGTGACGTTGACCGCGCGCTCCGGGCGGCCCCGAAACACGACCTCGTATCCGGGCTCCAGGTACCAGCCCACGTCGGGACTGGGCCAGAACATCAGATCGAGGGCCGCGCCGACACCGAAGAAGGTCCCGCGATCGGGACCGCTCATCGAACGAACGACTTCCGGCCCGAGCCCGATCATGAGCTCGGACTTCGGGCCCAGCGGATAGGGTTTCTTGAAGAGGAGGTCGACCGACAGCTCCGGCTCCGGCCCTCCGAAGGCGCTGATCCCGAGCTCGAGCTCCAGCCAGCGCTCCACGAACGTCTTCTCGACCGCGAGCGTGCCGCCCGTTTGGGTAGACCCACCGGGTGTCTCGACGGCCAGAGCTCCGCCGATCTCCAGGACGGCGCGATGCCCTTCGGCCTCCTGCGCGTGAGCGGCGAAGCACGCGCCGACCGCGAGCACCACGACAAGAAACACGCGGATACGCATCGGTCCTCCTCGCTTCGATTGCATCGAGACCGCGCGCTCGCGTTCTTCGCGATGCGTCGGGTCTCGTGCGGACGTGCCGGGCGCTCAGGCGCGCCCGCGAGGAGGCCTGTCGATCCCTTCGAGCGTCGGGGGCGTTTGCCGCAGCGGCTTCGCCTCCGCGAGCGCCTCCGGGAGCAGCATGAGCGGCGCGGCGAAGCGCTGAAGCGTGGCGACCGGCACCGTCGTGCAGCCGTCGACGCAGAGGAGGTGGCAGTCGGCGCCCGCACAGTCGTCGCCGGCGCACGGATCGGCGTAGGCCGTCAAGGCGAAGAACGCGATGAGCGCCAGCAGGGTCACCGCCGCGAAGCGACGGGCGAACGCGGGCAAGGCGCGCCGGGCGGGCACGGACGCAAGATTACCACGGGCGAAAGCCGGGAACGTCCGTCGACGTTACCTGATCGCGGCTCCCCGCGAGGCGGATCGACTCGACGAAGTTGGTGAGATCGTTCTCCGTTAACCAGCCAAGTCCGGTCCTGCGAGCGCGTCACGCTGTTCTCTGTCTTCGCCGCAGCGTTCATGAGATCTGAGTTAGATTCAGGTCGTGCGAGTGCGCAGGATTTCAGAAAGCACCTGTCTACTCGTGGGGCTGATCCTTCTCTGGTGCCTATCTCGACGTTACGTCTTCGTCTTAGACGACGCCTTTATCTCTCTTCGATATGCGCGAAACCTCGTATCCGGGTATGGGCTCGTCTATAACCCGGGTTTGCCGCCGGTCGAGGGCTACACGAACTTTCTATGGGTCCTTCTGGAGGCGTGCGTCGTCCCGTTCACTCCATGGCCGGAGCACTGGCTCGTGCTCTTCGACACAATCGCGGGACTGCTCGTAGTCGTTGCCGTCTGGTGGGAGCTCATTCGGCGTGATTTGAGCTCGTCCCTGTGGGTCTGGCTCGGCGTTCTGCTGGTCGCCGGACACGAGACACTGGCCGCCTGGATGGGCGGCGGGCTCGAGACGACGCTGTTCATGCTTCTCGTCACCTGCGCGGTCGCGCG
>DATJYD010000056.1:0-4419 GCA_035499755.1 Fimbriimonadaceae bacterium | reverse complement strand
ACGGCTCGCACCATTCTATCCAGTGAGATCGGCTGCGGCATCGGTCTCTATCTTACGTGTTCATTGGCTCGATCCCAAAGCCTGTGGTGAAGTAGCTTGAGAGTATGGAACCACCGATCGCACCGATAGCCACCGATGGAGACCGTTTTACGGTGTTGGGGCATTGGGGCGTTGGGGAGGCAGGCCTTCTCCAGTCACTTGCACCGTATAAGGCCGGCTCATCTGCGCGACGTACCATGGGGTCGCCGCAAGACCGCCCCAGGTCGCAGGGTTGAAGTTCGCCTCAAAGACCTTGCGCAGCGTCGCGTCATAGGGAGCGAGGGCGACCCAGAGGACTCCCGGCGAGTCTTTCCAGCGCGGGTCGGGCTCGCCGCCATCGATCCGCTTGAACTTCGCCCCCTCCACTTGCTGGTTCCACATGAAGTCCCGGTTAGTCGCGACGAGGCGGTCGATGTCGGCCTTGTCGAACACGATTCCGTGCTCGTAGGCGAGGACGATCGCGTCGACGTCGATCCCGTAGTAGCCTCCGTTGGGATGGACGCCGACCCAATGCCGCGTCGAGCCGTCGGGCTTGTAATCCCAAGGCCCGGCCGGATCCCAGTAGTCCCAGACCAGGTAATCGCCGTTCGCCTTCATCCGCGACTTCATGACCTGGAACCACTTGGCCGCGCGCTCGCGGTAAACCGGCTTTCTCGTCACGTCGTGCATCGCGATCATCCATTCCGCGATCGCGTTCTCCTTGTTCGCGGGATTGGAGAAGCCGGCCGTCGCCCGGTCCGCGTAGCCGGAGGTCCACCGGAGCCGAGGCGCTGGGCCTTGGGCGGATTCCAGGCCGAAGGCGGGAACCACCCAGAGGCCGCCGCCTTTGACTTCGCGCCAGCAGCCTCGCGAATCCCACTTTTTGAAGGTGTCTTCGGCGAGCTTGAGATAGCCGGAGGCCTTGGCCCCGTACTTGGCCTTCAGCGCGGGGTCGCGGAGAATGAGGCCGCTCATCAGTACGACCGGGCGCAGCGCCATCGCCTCGCCGAGTAGGCTGTCCGTGTAGAGCTGGTCTTCGACCAGTCCGCCGGTGCCTTGCTTCGGCCAGCCGAAGTAGCCGTCAGGCTCTTTGATTCCGCGCGAGACCCAGGAGTCGGTCCAATCGATCAGCCGGTCGATCCACTTCGTGTCGCGGGTCGCGAGATAGCCGCTGTAGTAGCCGCTCAGGAACGGCGAAATCAGCCATCCGATCTCCTCGCCCATCTCCTTGTCGCAGTACCGGCTGCGGGACTCGGCGAGGATATTCTTCTCCCACTTCGCCATCCAATCCTGCTGCAGGCTCGGCGCGACCTGGGCTCCGGCAAGGGACGCGAGAAGGGCGGCGGCGAGCAGACAGAGCGGTCTCATGGAACCATGTTAACGCGTTCGCCCGCCATGAATGACGAGTCCCCTTAGACCGCCTCCTCGTCCTGCGATCCTTGATCCACAAACCGAGTTAGTCATCGGTCCAGAACCGGGCACGCACCGCCACGAGGAAACTGGCCAGGACGCCTACCCATTGCAAGGCTTGAGCCTCGTTGCTCACTGGGTTTAGCCCCGCCACTCTGACGATAAGTGCGGCGAGAAGGCTGATTCCCAGCACGACCAGGCCGAGCCTAACGAGCCCACTCGCGCGCGCGGTGATCACGGCCCGGTACCGGAGCACCATCATGATCCCGATAACTCCTACGGCCGTGGCGGCAGATTCGAGAACCTGCCCCAGCGATCGGATCATCGCGTCAGGGCTCGCGTGCCGCGATCGGGTCAGGTACCAGGAGATGAAGTCCAGAACCAGGGCGATGAGGACTCCCGCCGCGCCCAGCGCTTGACGGAGTGCTTCCGACCGGCGAGTCGGTTGAGCGGCGCCGCTCCTCACCTTCATGGCCCATTGTATTCCCCCTCGCGGCTCGCGGTTGCGGGCGAGCAAGTGGGTGAACGCCAGGTTTGGATGAAGGCGGGCGCTCGAGGCGGTGATATTCGGCGTCCCTCCGTGGTTCTAACAAGGGCCACGGCGGTCACAATGTCAAGGGATGGACGTTCAGTATCTGTACAACTCGGAGGGGGAGTGGATCGGGTTTCGCAAGGGGCGGAATGTGTTCAACAAGGAGAGCGTCTGGTGCGGCTGGCTCCCTTGGGAGAGCGAGGAAGTCGTGGACCAGCACGGCGAATATCTCGGCACCATCCACGGCGGCAACCGGCTTTACCACTTTAGCGACCGCCGCGAACACGACGCTCCCGAGACCCCGGCCTATCCCGAGCATCCAGGCTACGTCGGCGATCCTGGAATGATCGGCTACGAGGCCATGCCGCCGACGGCGAAGGACGTCTGGTTCTCGGTGGAAATCTAGCTCGAAATCAAGTACGGGCAGTCGGCTCCACAGCCTAGAGGCGATCACCACAAACTGCTCGCACGATTTCGGGCTAACCAACTAAGAGGGCGTTGCAGTGCTATGGAGCCGATTCCGCGAGCGGATCGCGTCTTGCTCGAACTCTGTGATCCGGTAAGGAGAGCCCGTTACCGGATAGTCGTTCCCCGTTCCTTGAAGGTCCTCCTGTTTGACTAGCCAGTACGGCGTCTCCGTTCCGTCGAGGTCGATGTGGCCGCAGTACATGGGGCCGCCCATGTGCGCGGAAGTGAAGTAGGTCGCATAGCTTTCCTTTGCCTTCAGAACCTTCCGAATTCGTTGCGCCTGCGCGTGATTCTTGGGCAGCAGCGGCTGCAGCCCCTCCCTCGCGAGGAACGCCTCCAGGGTCCCCATGGATCGCAACTCCTTCATCGGGATGGAGCTTCGTTCCTTGACCGACCTTAACGTGATGTACCAACCCTTGTCTACCTTGTCGCCATGTCTTGATTCCAAGGCCAGGTAAGCCGTGCCACCAGGATCGATCTCGTTCAGATAGAGGCGCTCGTCGGCCCTTCCGATGGGAAAGATCTGACGAGTGTCGTAGTTGATGTTCGTCGCGCTCCAGATCGGACTTCGGATCCCGGTCGCGGGATCTTCCCGGTCGGCCGGTTCGCCGAACGTTGAGCGCAACTCGCCCAGGTGCCAGAGGTCGGTAATGAAGGTATGGTCCCCAACGGGCGAGATCGACGGTCTTTTAGGTAATCGAGAACTGGCGGCTGGTGTCAGCAGCTCCACCTCGCCGGGAGTGATATAGAAGCCTTCGTCGCGCACCTGATCGTCGCTTTCGGTGATCGCGTCCGACGTATAGTGCTTGGCCGTTCCCAGCTTCTCCGACCCATCCTCAAGAACAACCCAGCAGGTAAAGATGCTGACCGCGCCGATCTCCTGATAGGCTGCGTAGGGCCGGACGGCGCGCAGCGTTCTCGCCATGTCCTTGGGGATTCTCTTGGGAAGACGCCCACCCTCCCTGGCCAGCCATCGGGCGAGCGTGCCGATTACGCACTTTCTGCTCTTGCTTCGCCCCTGTGGAAGTCTCGCCTGCCACGCTCGTTTCGGCTCTTCGCCGGAACGTCGCCAGCAGGTGAGAGCGATGGGGTGACCGTCGTAGGTCATACAGAAGATGACCTCGTCCGAGCGGCCAATTGGCCAGAGCACGGCCGTGTGTTCGATCATCATCATCGACTTGTAACCGGAGTACGGCGGATAGTCCTCCGGCTTGCCGCGTTCGGGCAGGCTCAGAATCTGCCTGAAGAACTTCGCTCGGTCCATCCCCAGCTTGATGGTTCGTTCAGTTCGGTTCCGGCTGGGAGCCAGCGCGGCCTCTCGCTCCGCGAAGATCTTGTCCGGGCGGGCGACGAGATCCGCATATTCGGCGAGAACGCCGGCCCAGTGTTGGGAGAACGGTGGAACGATCCTCCAGTTCCCGTGATCGAGCTTCAGCCTCACCCTCTCGTCGTCCCCACCTCCGCCGCCGTTAGCGTACGAATGGTCGACCCTGCCGTGCCACTCCGCGTCTATGCCGGTGCCGCTTACGTCGAGGGTCTTCACGGATACCTTCGCGTAGATCCGCTTGATCCGGTCGTCCCTTCCGAGAAGCTCTTTGTAGCCGAACGTTGCGTTTCCGCGCACGACCAATGCCGCCATCGCCTTGAAGTCATGATCCTCGATCGCCTTGGCAAAGGCGACTACCGTCGCCTCAGGCGAAGGTGGCAGGTTCTGGCCCGCAAACACGAAGGCGAATGCGGCAATCGTTGCGGCGAGAAAGAGAATTCGGAGAGTGCGCCCCATGCCTTCGTGGATCAGACGATCCGCACCGAGGGGCGTTTCCGGCGCCCTCTCCGCGGTCTCTAGCCCGTTTTGATTGGCGAAGAAGGCGATCCCATAGCGGCAGGGCTTGCCCTGCGAAGCTCTCGCCACTCATGCAGGCTGGCCGGTTTGATTCGTCCCGTCCCTTTAGGGCACCCCTGCGGGACGGGACGAATCGACTCCGACGAGC
>DATJYD010000055.1:0-2926 GCA_035499755.1 Fimbriimonadaceae bacterium | reverse complement strand
GACGCACGGCGGTAGGCTCCTCACAGGCTCTCCCGGTCTGTCGCTTCCTGGAGGAGGCGAAGACCACGTCGCACGATCTCGACCTTGCTCTTGGCCTTGAGCCTTGCCTGGAGGGAGACGACGAGCTTCAACTCCTCCGGCGGCAGCGTGATGCTCGACTTGGTATTCGATTTCATACTAATACGATACCGCTCAACAAACCCGCGAATCACCCGCTGTTCGGGACCGATGCTCTCGGCGAGCGCGGGTGCGGAATGCGTGCGCCGCCGCCACGGATTGGCTGGCTTCGTGTCATGGGTTGCGCCGATCGGTCCAGTAATATCGCCGCATGAGCCGCCTGTTGGGCCAGACCAACCGTCAATGCTCATGACGATTCTCTTCGCTCTTTGCCTGGTGGTGCTCACCGTCGTCATTCATGCCCTTGGATTCAGCGCGCTGCTCAGGGCCATCGTTCGGTCGAACGCCCTGGCCAGGTCGGGCTTCCGACTCGTCACCCGGATGGTGATCGGCCTGACGTGCTGGCTGCTTCTGGTGCACCTGCTCGAGATCGCCGTTTGGGGGCTGTTCTATTTCTGGCAGGGCTGCCTGCCCGATGCCGGGTCTGCGTTCTATTTTTCCGGTGTCACCTACACGACCACTGGCTACGGCGATCTCGTGCTGCCCGAGTCGTGGCGGATGCTCGCGCCGCTCGAGGCCTTGACGGGCATTCTCATGTGCGGGCTCTCGACCGGACTCTTCTTCGCGGTCGTCAGCCAGTGGTTCAGGAACTGGATCCAAAGGAAAGCCGCGCTGGAACCTCCCTCTGCCGCCCCAAGGAACTAATAAAGCGTCGCCACCGTGCCGCCGACCCTCGTGGAACGAAGCGCCCGCTAAGCAGTCCATCGTCGCTTTCGTAAAGTAAGGTGAAGAAGCCCGGCTCGCCCGACCTCGTCCCCGTTCCCGAGTGCATCGCCGCTGCCGGGCGGCCATCAGATCTGGCTGGGATGAGATCAGGGCTGCAGATACGAAGGAAGTTCTCGGTCATCAGGTGGACACTCGGACAAACGACTCGGGCACGTGGTTCCAAGTGATTGACCCGTTGTGAACCTCTCGTCGGTTCTTGTCCTACACAAATCACGACTGGGCACTTGCCTCGGTTCCTCGCGCGTGGCACCTCCTTGCGGCCGGCGCGTCCCGTCGACGACCCGAGCCATCGATTCGCACCCGTCGCGATGGAGCGTCCCTTCCCGCGAGCCGAAACAGGATCCGAATCGGCACGTAACAAGTTGCAGAGAGAAGGAGGAGCCGCCGTGAAGCCTTCGAGCAAGCTTCGTGTCGCCGTGTTTCTCGGTTCGACGATCGCCGCGTCCGTGCCGGCCAAGCCGGCGATGCAACCGTCCCCATTCGCCGCCGCGATCGACGCCGAAATCGCCAACCAGGAGCAGCAGTTCGTCGATGCGGCGGAGGCCATGCCCGCCGACAAGTTTGATTTCAGCCCGGAGAGCCTCAACCTGCCGGGCAGCGAATTGAAGGGCGTTCGCACCTACGCGAACCAGGTCAAGCACGTGGCGGCCGACAACTTTGCGATCTGGGCTCCCTTGACCGGCACGCCTGAGCCGGCCGGCCTCAATGCGCCGAACGGGCCGGTCGAGATGAGGTCGAGGGCCGAGATCCTCAAGTTCCTCAAGGACTCGTTCGCCTACGGCCACAGGGCCGCGAGCGGGCTGACGTCGGAGAACGCGCTGGAGCTGGTGGAGTTTCGAGGACAACGGATGACCCGGATCTCGCTGGTCGTCCTCGCCTTGACCCACGTCAGTGATCATTACGGACAGATGGTGGAGTACCTGCGCATGTCCGGTGTCGTGCCGCCGGCCAGCCGCCCGATGAAAATGCCGGCGGCGCCCAAGCCCTCGGGCAATTAGTCGGGTCACCGTCGCCGCGAGACGGGCGGTCCCGGTAATTGCCGCGGGCTGCTTCGGCGGCGCAGTCGCGGTCCCCCGGGCCGCGCCCGGGACGGGGGCCGGGCGGCGGCGGCCCCACTCGGGCCCGGTGATCGGACTGATGCGCTTGAATCAAGCCCAAGGCCCTGCGGCCACGTATGGTCTTGCTCATGGAAATTCGCTTTCCCGGAGGACTCCGGGTCGACGCGCTCCACGAGGGGTTCTGGATTCGGACGGACCAGCCGGTCGCGCAGGGCGGCGAGGGAACCGCTCCCTCGCCGTTCGATCTCTTCCTCGCCTCGATCGGAACCTGCGCGGGCTTCTACGCCCTTCGCTTCTGCCAGCAGCGCAACCTCGACACGAGGGGACTCGCGCTGTCGGTGACGCCCGAACGGGACCCTGCCGGAAAGTTGGTCAAGCGCATTCGAATCCGGGTCGCCCTGCCGCCGGCCTTTCCGGAGCGATACCGGGAAGCCATTCTGCGGGCCGTCGATCAATGCAGCGTGAAGCGCCACCTCGCCGAAGCGCCGCAATTCGAAGTGGTCGCGGCGGCGGCGAGCCAAGAGGAGCCGTCGCCGGCGGAGATGGGCCTGGTGTCCACGGGAACGCCGTCCGGCGTCACGCCGGAGTCTCTCCTGTAGTCATTCTACAGGAATCGCGCGGGAAATTGCACTTTCTTCCCGCGAATGAGAGCGAGACGCCTGCGCCCGCTTCGCGCCGCTCCGACGAGGCGTGTCCGGGGAGTCGATCGCGCGGAGACCTGAACGGCGGCTGAATGTCTTCTGCCGCGTGCCCCGAACGGGTTAACATGAAGCGCGATCCGTGACCTTCCAGAATGAGACTTGGTGCACCCGGACGTTGGACGGGGGGCGGAAATGAGCGCCGGGCGCGGTGTTCGGGTTCCGAAGGAGGAACTGCTCACCGCCGGGACACTGCGGGTCGGCAGCGCGCGCGAGCCGGAAGCGATCATCCCGCCGACGCGACCTTCCGACGGCATCCGGCTGGCG
>DATJYD010000054.1:0-5614 GCA_035499755.1 Fimbriimonadaceae bacterium | reverse complement strand
GCCGCACGCACGCAACTGACCAGGTGAGTTTCGTGGTGCTGGGCCTAGAGCCCATCGGCGAAGGCCGAAACGAGTATACGAGCTGGGAGATCAGGCGCATCGACCAGTACAGCGACGGAACCTCGTTCTACCAATTCCTCTGGTATGCGCCTGAGATCTGCGCGCTGTCGGCCTTTACGGATTCCCAGCATCGCGTCGTGAATTTGCTTCGTGTGCTGAAGCCGGGAGATCACGATTACAATCGCCCGCTGAAGGTCGAGAAGCATCGACTCTACTTCGCCGACAACGGCAGCCTGGTGAAATAGACCGGCGTCGCCCCCGCAAGCGCGAAGACTGGAGAGGCATTGACCTCATGCGGTCGCGCGACCTTGATAGGGTGGCTTCATTCCAGGAGACGACATGGCGCAAGAGCAATCCCCGCCGCGTGGCCCTGACCTGACCCAAGGTGTTGCACTCACAGAAATCACCAGCGAGATGCTTATCGGCCATATCGGCGCCGAGGAGATATTGGTCGTGCGAGACTGCGGTGAGTTCTTCGCCATCGACGCCCATTGCAGCCATTATCACGGTCCGCTTCTTGATGGACTCGTTGTCGGAGGCACCACGCGCGCTTCGACCTCACTCCGGACACGAACGGCTTGCGCCATCCGTTCGCTCGGAGCTAATGAACACTGAGGACCCGGACGAGATTAGCTCCAAGGTCGAGAATCGAGCAGAGCTCGGAGGTGATATGGAAATGAGCAACGATGCTCCCCTCTCGCTCTACGTACCGGAACCGGCGGTTCGACCTGGCGGTGTTCCGGATTTCTCGAACGTTCCAATTGCCAAGGCTGGTTCGGTCGCGCGGCCGGAAGTAGACGTCGATCCCAAAATGATCCGGGATCTCGCATTCTCGATCATCCGCGTGCTGAACCGCGAGGGCCAAGCCGTCGGTCCCTGGGCCGGGCTTTTGACGGACGATGAGCTGCTCGAGGGTCTGCGTCACATGATGACGCTGCGGGCCTTCGACGCGCGCATGCTCATGGCCCAACGGCAAGGGAAGACCTCCTTTTACATGCAGCACACGGGCGAAGAGGCCATCAGTTGTGCGGTTCGCAAGGCCACTTTGTCCGGCGACATGAACTTTCCGACCTATCGCCAGGCGGGCTTGCTCATCGCAGGGGGATATTCGTTGGTCGATATGATGTGTCAGATTTACTCGAACGAGCGGGATCCGCTGAAAGGCCGACAATTGCCGGTGCTCTATTCCGCAAGGGAGCACGGCTTCTTCACGGTCTCGGGAAACCTCGCGACTCAATTCATACAGGCGGTGGGCTGGGCCATGGCCTCCGCGATCAAGAACGATACGAAGATCGCCCTCGGTTGGATCGGAGACGGCTCGACCGCCGAATCCGATTTTCACGCCGCGCTCGTCTTCGCCTCCACCTACAAGGCACCAGTGGTCCTCAACATCGTCAACAATCAGTGGGCGATCTCGACCTTCCAGGGCATCGCTCGCGGCAGCTCCGGCACCTTCGCGGCACGGGGGCTCGGCTTCGGCATCGCCGCGCTCAGGGTCGATGGTAACGACTATCTCGCCGTGCACGCGGTCGCGAGGTGGGCGGTCGAGCGGGCGCGCCGCAATCTCGGCCCGACGCTGATCGAATATGTCACCTATAGAGCGGGTGCTCATTCAACCTCCGACGATCCCGCGGCCTATCGGCCCAAAACCGAATCCGATGCCTGGCCGCTTGGCGATCCCGTGATCCGGCTCAAGAACCATCTGATCCAGCGCGGCGTCTGGTCGGAGGAGCGCCACAAGCAGGAGGAAACGCATGTGCTGGAGACCGTGATCGCCGCCCAGAAAGAGGCGGAAAGCCACGGTACGCTGCACTCCGGCGGCAGACCATCCGTCCGCGACATGTTCGAGGGCGTCTACGCGGAAATGCCGCCGCACCTGCGCCGCCAACGCCAGCAGGCGGGAGTTTGAGCATGCCCCGCAAGACCATGATCGAGGCCATCCGCGACGCCATGGACGTGATGATGGCGCGCGACGATAAGGTCGTGGTCTTCGGCGAGGACGTCGGCTTTTTCGGCGGAGTGTTTCGCGCCACGCAGCATTTGCAGGCGAAATACGGCAAGACCCGCTGCTTCGACACTCCCATCAGCGAGCTAGGTATCGTGGGCGCGGCCGTGGGCATGGCCGCATACGGACTTCGCCCCTGCGTCGAGATTCAATTCGCGGACTACATGTATCCCGCTTATGACCAGATCGTCTCCGAAGCCGCGCGCTTGCGCTATCGCTCGAACGGAGAGTTTACCTGCCCGCTCGTGGTGCGAATGCCGACGGGCGGCGGTATCTTCGGCGGACAGACGCACAGTCAGAGTCCGGAGGCCCTTTTCACGCACGTCTGCGGGCTGAAAACCGTGGTGCCGTCCAACCCCGTTGACGCGAAGGGACTGTTGATCGCGGCGATCGAGGATCCCGATCCCGTGATCTTCTTGGAGCCGAAGCGCCTCTATAACGGTCCTTTCGACGGAAACACGGATCGGCCCGTCACTCCCTGGTCGAAGCACGATCTCGGCGAGGTTCCCGAAGGCCATTACGCCGTGCCGCTCGGGAAAGCCGTCGTGCGTCGCGAAGGGGCCGCGCTCACCGTACTCGCCTACGGCACGATGGTCTACGTCGCGGAGACCGCCGCCGCCGAAACCGGGGTCGACGCCGAGATCATCGACCTTCGCACTCTTCTGCCGCTCGATCTCGCTGCCATCGAGGCGTCGGTTCGCAAGACTGGCCGTTGTGTCATCGTGCACGAGGCGACGCTGACGTCGGGATTTGGTGCGGAGCTCTCCGCGCTCGTGCAGGAGACCTGCTTCTATCATCTGGAAGCCCCCGTCACCCGCGTCGCCGGCTGGGATACGCCTTATCCGCATGCTCAGGAATGGGACTACTTCCCCGGTCCCGCGCGCGTCGGCCGCGCGCTTCTCGCGGCGATGGAGCAATGAGATGTCCGAGCGCGTGATCAAACTGCCCGATGTAGGCGAGGGCGTCGCCGAAGCCGAGGTCGTCGAATGGCACGTCAAGGTCGGCGATCTCGTGCAGGAGGATACCGTGCTGGCGGCAGTAATGACGGACAAGGCGACGGTGGAGATTCCGTCGCCCGTCAACGGCGAAGTCCTCTGGCTGGGAGCCGCGGTGGGCGAGGTGATTGTGGTCGGCTCCGACCTCGTGCGCCTCAAGGTTGCCGGCGAGGAAACGGATTCCGCCGCCTCCAACGCAGAGAAAGCTTCGGCGGCGGCACCCCGCGTCTACCCGGCGGCCACCGCTCGACCGGCAATGCGCCCAGCTATGCCAGTGGCGGAGAGGCCGTCTACCGCGGCGGCCACGCGCAGACCGGCGCCCAGAGAAGCCTTCGAAACTCCGCCGTCGCACCGCGTTGCGCACGGCGCTCCACGCCCCGAGGGAGAGAAGCCCCTCGCGGCGCCTGCGGTGCGCCTGCGGTCACGTGAGGCCGGGGTAGATTTGCGCCAGGTGCCCGGTACGGGACCCGCCGGACGCATCACGCACGAGGATCTCGACGAATTCATCGCTCGAGGCCCCGGGGGGGTGCGGGGGCCGAGCCTTCAGAGGAAGACCGCCGTCGCCGAGGTCAAGATCGTCGGGCTGCGCCGCAAAATCGCCGAGAGGATGGCGATAGCCAATTCGCACATTCCCCATATCACGTACGTCGAGGAGATTGACGTTACCAACCTCGAGGAGCTTCGCGCGACGCTTAACAAGCAGAAGCGGCAGGACCAGCCGAGGCTGACGCTCCTGCCATTCCTGATGCGAGCGATGGTGCGGGCGATCGCCGAGCAGCCCAATCTGAATGCGCTCTACGACGACGAGGCGGGCGTGATCCAGCTGCACGCCGGCGTCCACATCGGTATCGCCGCGCAAACTACGGCGGGCCTCATGGTACCCGTCGTCCGGCACGCGGAGGCACTCGATCTCTGGGGCTGCGCGATGGAAATGACCCGTCTCGCCGACGTCGCCAAAGCGGGAATTGCCACCCGCGAGGAGCTCAGCGGCTCGACCATCACGATCACCTCGCTCGGTGCGATGGGTGGCGTGGTGACAACACCCATTATCAACCATCCCGAGGTCGCCATCGTCGGCGTCAACAAGATCGTGGTGCGTCCTGTCTGGGGCGGTACCGAGTTCGTGGCCCGTAAGATGATGAATCTCTCCTCGAGCTTCGATCACCGTGTGATCGATGGCTGGGACGCAGCGCGGTTCGTGCAGCGCATCAAGGCACTGCTGGAAGCGCCCGCGCTGATCTTCATGGAAGAGTGAGGCTCGTGAAAGACATCTCGTGCAAGCTTCTGGTGATCGGCGCGGGGCCGGGCGGCTACGTCTGTGCGATCCGCGCGGGTCAGCTTGGGATCAACACCGTCGTGGTCGAAGCGAGAAAACCCGGTGGCACATGTCTCAATGTCGGGTGCATTCCGTCCAAGGCCCTCATTCACGCGGCGGAGGAATATGAGAGGGCCGCGCGGTTCGCCGAGGGCAAGAGCCCGCTGGGCATCTCCGCGGGCAAGCCCGCGCTCGATCTCGCCAAGACGGTGCTGTGGAAGGATGGGATCGTCGGCCGGCTCAACAGCGGCGTCTCGGGTCTCCTCAAGAGAGCAGGTGTGAAAGTCGTGCAGGGCTGGGCCCGGTTCCGCGACGGCAAGACGGTCGAGGTCGAGACCGAGACGGGCCTGCAAGTGATCAGAGCCGAGCAGGTCGTGATCGCCACGGGCTCGCGGGCGGTGGAACTCCCCTTCCTCCCGTTCGGCGGCAAGGTGATCTCGTCCACCGAGGCGCTCGCGCTCAGGGAATTGCCGGAAAAACTTCTCGTCGTGGGAGCGGGCTACATCGGCCTCGAGCTCGGAATTGCTTTCGCGAAAATGGGCGCGAAGGTCACGGTCACCGAGTTGGAGCCGCGAGTCCTTCCGCAATACGACACCGAGTTGACGCGGCCCGTCGCGAGGCGGATGCAGGAGCTCGGCATCGAAACGCTCACGAGGGCAAAGGCGAAAGGTCTCGCACCGGAAGGCGATTTGGTCGTCGTGGATACGTCGGACGGGCGGACCATCATGCTCGCCGCCGACAAGATCCTCGTGACGGTTGGCCGCAAGCCCGCAACCGCGGGCTGGGGGCTCGATGCGATCGACCTGGACATGGACGGTCCGTTCATCCGCATCGATGACCGGTGCCGAACCTCGATGCGCGACGTTTACGCGATCGGCGACGTCACTGGCGAGCCGATGCTGGCGCACCGGGCGATGGCACAAGGCGAGATGGTTGCCGAAATCGTCGCGGAGGAAAGGCGCGGCTGGGACAAGGTCTCAATTCCCGCGATCTGTTTCACCGATCCCGAGATCGTCACGGTCGGGCTCTCGCCTGAGGAGGCACGAGCCGCCAGCATCGAGATCAAGACCGGTCAATTTCCGCTTCAGGCTAATGGTCGCGCCATGACCTTGGGCAGCGATGGAGGCTTCATCCGCATCGTCGCCAGGGCCGACAATCACCTCGTGCTTGGCATCCAGGCGGTGGGGTCCGCTGTTTCGGAGCTGTCGGCGGAATTCAGCCTGGCCCTCGAAATGCGCG
>DATJYD010000053.1:0-3245 GCA_035499755.1 Fimbriimonadaceae bacterium | reverse complement strand
GTCCCGGTGCCGGTGCCGGTGCCGGTCCCCGAACCAGTGCCAGTCCCGCTTCCAGTTCCCGTACCCGTCCCGGTCGTCCCAGATCCTGCGGTGCCCTTGTCGGAGGCGGGCAGCTTCGCCGGAGTCTTCGGCTTCGTCTCGTTCAGGTTCTCGTCGGAGTAATCGATAACGGTGCCCTTCGAAGCGCCGGTCGACATCTTCTCGTCGTTCTCCTTCGTCGAAACCACGGCCGAAACGGACATGAGATCGTCGCCGACCGAGTCGATCAGATGCACGTCGTAGCTGCCTTTCTCGGATTCGAGACTGAGCGTTTCCTTCTCGCCGTCGTAGTATGCGCTGTCCGCCCACACGTGCCGCCAGCCTCCTTTCGGAAACTCCTGGCGCGCCTGAGGGTTGCCGGTGATGACGGCGTGTCGCTCTCCCTTGCCGTACCAGTACACAACCTGCTCGGCATGGCAGATTGTCTGGTAGTCGTGGATATTCTTGCTTGAGCGAATTTCGTCGTCCAGCTTCTTCTGTTCGGGCGTCTCCCCGGTCTCCGGCGGTGCGGGTGGGCGGCTGCGGGCGATATCGTCCGGCACCAGCGGGTGAAAAGGAGGGATGCCGTCGTCGGCAGAGACCGTATCCTGGTCCTTCTTGGCCTTCAGGACCATCTCGACGTTCCCTGTCATCGTCGCCTTCTTGATCCGCCTCTCGATGACCGCCTTGTCGCAGGTCATGTTCGTCTTGGCCGAGAAGTAGCGCACGTTTCCGGTCGCGGTCAGAATGTCCGTCTTGCGATCCTGGACGATGAGATCGCCAAACACGAGGATCTCGCCATCCGACGCCCTCGCGTGGTGGTAGGTGGCGATATCGTTGTCCAGCTCAGATCCGCCGGGAGCCTCGATGGTCCACTTCTTCTGCTGAGAATCGCCATCCTGAAGATTCAGCGCCAGGTTGCCCCGCCAACGCATGGGCCCCGCGCTCATCGAGCCGTTGCGGGTGTCGTAGCGGATGCCCTTCGCGCTGATCTCGCCATCATAGAATGTGCCGAATACCCCCTTCGGAGCATCGACGATCCCGGTCTTCGAGTCGAACGCGAACGGGCCGACGCTCAGATTCACATTCTTGTCCCGCACGTGACCGCCGATTGGCGCCGTCATTTCATGCTTCTGGACATCCCATTTCGCCAACGCCGCGTCGAATCCGACTTTGCCGTCCTTCCCAAAAAAGGTCCCGTCGCTCACGCCGGTGAGGTCGTAGTGCTCCTTATCCTGAGACAGATCGACCTTTTTGACTTTGGCCGCCACCGTCTCCTTCTCATGATCGAAGCTGCGCAAGTGGACGCCTTCCATCCGCATACCGAGGTTGGGGTCGGCGTCGCGGCTCACCTTCTTGAGGCGGGCGTAGGGATCCGATCCCATTACGGTCTGGATGAGCGCATCCGCTCCGATCACGATGGCCAGGCAAAGGCCGATCAACGAAGCCCTCTTGATGGTGGTGGGATTAGTGAAGGGTGACATTCGGGACATGGAACACTTGGTTCGGCTGAGTCAGAGTCACGTTCTCGTCTGGAGCGGTCAGGCTGCCCTTCTGGTAGGAAACCGTGTAGACGCCTGGCCCGATCCAGAAATAGTAGTTTCCATCTGATCCTACGTTCACTATTCTTACCGGCGTGCCGCTTTCCTTCAGGGTGACGATCGTGCCGGAAGGTCCCCCTGACACTAAGACCGTTCCATAGATGTTATACGGGTCGCCGGGTGGGTTCGAGTCGGTCGTCGACGTGATCAGTATCGTCCCGACGTTCGTCGTCCCTCCATTGTCGGTGTTGGGCGAGGCGGAGAAGCTGGCCGTGATAAACCCGGTCGCGCGAATCGTGCCCACGATTCCCCAGAACACCGACTGATCGGTATCGGAGTAGGCGACGTTGGCGAGCGAGAAGTTGCCGTTGGTATCCGTCGTTCCCGTGCGGCCGGCAAACGACACGGTGGCCCCGGAAACCGGCGAATTGTCGGCCCCGTTCAGCACCTGGCCGGCCAGCGTCGTTTCCTGAGGGCCGATCCAGAAATCGCCTACCGCGTCGGTCCCGTTCGCGGCGGGAATCGTAAAGGTCTTGACCCCATAGATCGTCGTATCCACGGTGAGGGTGGTCGAACCGGCCGGCCCGCTCGCGGAGAACGAGCCGTCGACGGAGCTGGTCTGGACGGCCGTCCCGCCGCCCAAAGAAACGGCGCACGTCGGATTCGGCGGCTGGCCGGTTTGAACGTTGAGAATGCGCCCTACTGCGGTCGCCGTTCCCCCTCCCCCGCCGCCTCCGCAGCCCCAGGCGACGAGAGCGGCAACGGCGGCGATCAACCAAACCCCGAACTTCCTCACGGATACACCACTCCCGAAACGCGGATCTTGAACACATACGACGACGAGGACGCCCGCAACTGCACCTGTTGCCCGGCCCTGAAGCTGCCCACGATGGACCCGTCCTGTCGCGTGACGATGAAGGCGCCGGGCGAGTTCTGGATCTTGTCGAAGCTCAGCGTGTAGCTCTTGCCCGGAGTCAGGCCGGTCAGCCTGATCGTGTAGACGTCCCGATTGCCGACCCGGCGCACATCGCGATAGAGCGAGCCCGCGTCGGTGACGATCACCTGGCGCCCGCCCGTCAAAGGTGGAGGAAGAGCCGCGTCCTCCGCTCGATCGAAGCCTCGGGTCGCGGTCGTATCCTGGCCGATCTGAGCCCCGATCCTGAATTTCCCGTCGATGAGGGTCACCCCCATTAGCCAGCCAAGGCCGCTTCGTCCGGCTGTCCGGTTCCCGGTTCGGACCGCCGCTTGCCCGGTCGGGGCCGACTCAAAGACCAAGGTGACGCCTTCCGGCGAGAAGACCTGAACGAAATAGGCTTTCCCCGCCTCAAAGCTCGTTGCCGGGACCATCGAGCCGGTCTCCGGCACGCCGGAGGCGGCATCGTTCGCGCCCGGCTGGAACTCATAGAAGACGGTTCCGATGTCGCTGCCCTCCGCGTCGGTGAAGAAGCGGGGAAAGTCGGCGGCGTGGACGCTTAGCATGTTGTCGACCGTGGTCGTCTGCTCCAGCGGATTCGAGATCAGGTTCCATCCGGGCCTCAGAGCCACGGTTCCCGCGATGTTCGAGTAAATCCGGCCGCTCACCGTGAATGGCGATTGCGGCGTCGCCGCATTGAGGAAGAATCCGAGTCCGGCTTTGAACGGCTCCGCATCCGGGAAGAGGGCGTAGGCGCCGGTGGTCGGATCGTA
>DATJYD010000052.1:0-3943 GCA_035499755.1 Fimbriimonadaceae bacterium | reverse complement strand
TCCCGGAGGGATGGCACACTCGGGAGGGTGTGGCGTCAAACTGGGCGTCATGGCTTCGACATACCTGGGGATGTACACGCATATCGTCTTCGCTACAAAACGTCGCGCGCCGATGATCGGTGAGACTTGGCGCGAGGGCCTGCACGCGTATCTGGCGGGGACCTTGCGCGGACTCAATGCGCAACCCTACGCCGTTGGAGGTGTCGCCGATCACGTTCACATCCTTGCGAGGCTGAAAGCCACGCACCGCCTCGCCGATCTGCTGCGAGAAACGAAAAAGGCCTCCTCGATATGGGCTCATCAGCACTACCACGCGTTCGCCTGGCAAGAGGGTTACGCCGCGTTTTCAGTTAGCTACGGGCACCTGCGAACCGTGGCGTCGTATATCGGGAATCAGGAAATGCACCACCAGGTCACGGGGTCGGCCGATGAGTTAAAAGCCCTCCTCGAGGAAAATGGGATCGAATTCGACGAGCGGTTCTTCGAGTAGGTGGTATCCCGGAGGGATGCCGCTACGGAAGCACGAGGAAATCCGGACGGAACCGGTTCGAACTCTCGGCACGCCGCTCAACTCCGTCTTCGCCCCCTCGAGCATCGGAATCCCGTCGATCGCAGTGGACCGCACGTCGCACGCCCAAGGGTCGGAGGTCGCGGTAGATGTACTAGGATGCACTCGTAAGGTATGCGATTCGAAATGGCTCAAGTCGCGCTGAAGGTCGCTCGGCATGTCCCGTCCCAAGCTCGCACCTCGAGGCTCAAATCCGGCCGCCCGCAACGATATGCGAGCTTTGGTACTCAATCGCCCATCGCCCATCACCCATCACCCATCATCGAACCTGGGCGCCTTCGGGAGCTTCCTTCTCCGGCGTGAGCAGGATGGCGCCGCCTTCGGCGTCGACCGCGGCCAGGAGCATGCCTTGGCTCTCCGTTCCGCGCAGCTTGGCCGGCTTCAGGTTCGCGACGACCACGACCTGCATCCCGACGATGTCCTCGGGGGTGTAGTTCTTCTTGATCCCGGCCACGATCTGGCGCTTCTCCTCGCCGATCATCACCTGCATCTTCAGCAGCTTGTCGCTGCCCTCGAGCGGCTCGGCTTCGAGGATCCGCCCCAGCCGTAGCTTCACCTTCATGAAGTCCTCGATGGTGATCTCATCGGACGGGTCGGGCCGCCCGGAAGAGCTCGACTCATTCTTCGGCTTTTCGGTTTGTGATTCGGGTCTTTTCGGTTCTGCTTCCATTTTCTTCAGCTCCAGTCTCGGGTAGATCGGGGCCGGCTGCTCCAGTTTCGTGCCCGCCGGCATCGCCGACTCGTCGACGATCGCATCCCACGAGGTCTGGGGCGGCAACCCGAGTTGACGCGCCATGGCGTCCGCCAGGGTCGGCGCGATCGGCCGCAGCAATGCCTCTGAGGCCCGCAGCCAGAACAGCATGGAGCGCAGCACACCGGGCAGAGCGGGATCGTTCGACTTCGCCAAGGCCCAGGGCGCCCGGGTGTCGATGTACTTGTTCAGGCCTCGCACGAGGTCGACGGCGGCCCGCGCCGCTTCGTCGATCCGGTACGTGCCCATCGCCGCGTCATAAGCCGACCGAGCCGACGAAACCGCCTGCAAAGCGACGGGTTCCACCGGTGCATCCGGAACCACGCCGCCCGTGAACTTGTGGCTCATCGCGAGCGAGCGGTTCAGGGCGTTGCCGATATCGTTCGCGAGGTCCGAGTTGTATCGCTTGTCGAAGTCCTCGTAGGTGAAGACATAGTCGTTTTCGAAAGGCAGGATCGCGGCCAGGTAATAGCGCACGGCGTCCACGCCAAGCGCCTCGGAACACCCGGCGCGCGAAGCGAGGTCATGAGCGAGCGGAACCGGCTCGACGAGGGTCCCGCTCGACTTCGAGAGCTTCGCGCCGCCGCCGGAGAGGATCCAGCCATGAGCCGCCAGATGCAGCGGCACATCCAGCCCGATCCCCATCAGCATCGCCGGCCAGAGGGTGGCGTGGAAGCGGGTCAGGATGTCCTTGCCCAGCCACTGCACGCGCGCCGGCCACTTCTCCTCGAAGCCGGCATCCGGCCAGCCGGTGCAGGTGATGTAGTTGATGAGCGCGTCGAACCAGACGTAGATGACCTGCGACTCGTCGCCCGGCACGGGAATGCCCCAGCCGGGATTGGAGCGCGAAATGCAGGTGTCGCGCAGTCCCTGCTGGATAAAGGAGAGCACCTCGTTCAGCCGCGTCTCCGGGGTGATCTTGATCTTGCCCGTCTTGTAGGCGTCGAGAAGCCGGTCCTCGAAAGCGCTGAGCCGGAAGAAGTAGTTCTTCTCGCTCATCCAGCGCACTTCGTTGCCATCGGGCGACTTGCCGTCGACAAGCTCCGACTCCTTGAAATAGGTCTCGGTCGTGACGTCGTACCAGCCTTCGTAGGCGTCCTCGTAGACGTAGCCGTTCTCGCGCAGCCTCGTGAACAGCTCCTGGGAGGCGCGGCGGTGCCGGGGCTCGGTCGTGCGCACGAACTCGTCGTAGCCGATCTCGAAGGTCTTGAAGATCTCAATGAAGCGGCCGGCGATGCGGTCGGCGAACTTGAACGGATCCTCGCCCGCCTTCTCGGCGGCCTCTTTGATCTTGAGCCCGTTCTCGTCGGTACCGGCGGTGAAGAACACGTCGTCCCCACGCATGCGGAAGTATCGAGCGGTGATATCGCCGGTGAGATCCGTCAGCAGGGTGCCGATGTGCGGCGTGCTGTTGACGTACGGGATGGCCGTCACGATAGTCGTTTTCTTGGGCATGGGAATGCATGAGTGTACCGGGCCGCCTGCTCACCGGAGGATCGGGGCTGCTCGGCGCTCCCCATCGGATGCCTGGATGCCAAACCGGACAGGCACCTGCAACCGTCAGGTCCTTCCATCCCATCCGTGGCGGCGTGCCGCTCCCATGGGGCTTCAAGGATGACAACCTGAGGCGAGAGCCTTGGAGGGGTGTTTCGTTGCATGTTGCCTCCTAATCATGTTAGGCAAACCCCTCGACCCCACCGCCGTCTTTCCCCAAACCCAAGAACGCCGGGCAAGGAAGCGCGCCTCTCAGCGGCCGATTCTCACATAATCCGCAGATGGCTTCGACCGAGAACCACCGGCTCTGGTACGCCCACGAGTGCGACGCGAACGCGAAGATGCTTGCGATGATTCGTGGCGTCCCAGAAGGGGCCCGAGCCGACGGTCGGTACGGGAGAGCCCTTGCCCTCGCCGCGCACCTCGCGGCTTGCCGGGAAAACTTCCTCGCCTCCCTGTCCGGCTCCGGCGAACGTTTCGGCCCGTGGTGGCCGGAGCCCCCGGATCTCGACGAACTCGAGCGGCGCTTCGCGAAGATCCAAGATCGCTGGACGGCTTATCTCGACAGCCTGACGGATGCCGCCCTCGATGCCTCCTTTGAGTTCGAGGACAACGGCTACCGATTCGCGGGCCATGTGGAGGACCAGATCATGCAGCTCGCATTCCACGCGTTCTATCATCGGGGGCAGGTCGTCCAGCTCGTCGACCAACTCGGCGGCGAGACCGTCGACACCGACTATATCGACTGGATCATCCCTCAGCGCCCCGATCGCTGGCACGCGGTCTAGCCCTGCCGTCACGGTTTCGCCCTCCAGAAGCATGATTCGGGCTAAGTGATCGCGGCCATTCCATCATCTCCAGGTCTGGGGCAGCGCCCCAGGGTCTGAGCATTGAGGTTGCAGCTCCGGGCGCTTGGGACCCCGGGCATGGCTCGGCGACGAATTAAGGCATGCACTCCGTGACACGGGAGACTGTAGGGTAGCCCTCTTCTGGGGCTTGAGGACCGTTACCTGCGACTCGATCCGGTTGCGGCTGGCCATGATGAGCGGGTCGTACTCGTAGGGCTTACCGGCCTTCATGTCGTCGGTCTTCTTGACGAACATCAAGAGGGGGTCCGGTTTGTTGGGGTC
>DATJYD010000051.1:0-4053 GCA_035499755.1 Fimbriimonadaceae bacterium | reverse complement strand
GGAGGCGATCCAGCGGACGGCTTCGATGGTGAACGACCCGCAGGCCCAACAGCTAGCCTCCCAATACGGCCTGAACATCCTCAATCTCACTTGGGAGGACCCCGGCCGGTACAAGGGGAGTTCGGTCGGGCCGAACATCAGCGACATGACGATCCAGGTCGAGGAGCGCTTGCCTGAGTCGCAGCAATACTCGGTCACCTGCATGCCCGTCATCCGCTATCCGAACTTCTCCGACCGCACCTGTGACATCGATCCGGAGGACTTCACTCTCCTCGTCGGAAACCAACGGAGCTTCGAGGGTGTCCGCAGCGGCTTTGAGGGGCTTCGCCGAGTCTCGCTTTACGATTTTCTTCAGGACCCGCTTCCCTTTCTCACCCGTCCAGACTCTTGGCGCGGCAACCAGCGGAGCCTATGGGCGCCTCGCGACGGCAAAGTCCTCGTCAGCGCCCAAGCCTGCTTCCTTCCGGTGCCAAAGGAGGGAATCGCTACGTTCAATCCGGTGATCTTCAACTACCAGTCGGTTTCCGGCGATCCCGCCGTACTAACCGTTCTGGCAACCCGAGAGGGCACGAGCACGACGATCATCGACAACAAGCGGGATGCCTTCGCGGCCGGGATCGCGTGGGGGCAACGGCTCTTCCACAACCAACACGGTATGCGAGCGTCGTTGACCGGTCAGCGGCAGAGCGACTATCAGGGCGGAAGACCCGGGCCGGCGCGCCCCTCCAACGAGATCCAGGGCATGAACATGGTCCTGCTGATCCAGATTCCCCTCAAGCAGCATCATCCGATGCGCTTTGGCGGATTGGAGGACGCGGCTCCGATGGGCGGGGCGGGCGGCGGATTCACCAAGGCTAGCCGCGGCGGAAGCGACGTCGAGAACGCGGTGATCGGCCACGGCCAGATCGAGGGTCCGTTTACGGAGATCGACAATCTGAATATCGAGCGGGACCCTCGCTATCCGGTGCGCGTCACCGTCCAGTTCTACAAGGCGACCTCGAACGGGATCGTGAGCCCCGGCGACATGCGCCAGATCCACGACGAGATCGAAAGCGTCTATGCCCAGAGCGATTCGGTGGGTTCGCTCGTCACGGATGGCGAAACCGGCAGGGCTACGGAGTACTACGGCATGAAGGTCCAGCCACCCGACTGGTGGCAGCGGTTCTGGCGGCGAAACGAAGAGAACACCGGCCTGACCGCGGCGGAGTCGATGGAGAACCTTCGCAAGCTTCTCGGAAGAGACTATACGGCGCGGCCGGTCTGCGACCTGTACCTGCGCGACCTCCTGAGAAAGCGGCCGCGATAGGCTGCTGCACCGGCAGGGAACCAATCGCTTGAGTTCGGAGCTATTCTAATCCGTGAATCCTCGTTCTTGCGCCTGCCTCATGGCCGCGTTTCTCGCCGGCTGCGCCTTTGCCCAGCGCGAGGAACCGCACGACTACGATCTCCAGAACGTCGACTGGCACATCTCGTACGATGCCGAGGCGAGGACCATCCACGGCGACGTCACCAACGCCGTCGTTCTCAAAGATGCCGAGAGCCAGTCCTTGTGGTTCGATTGCGGCCCGCTCTCCATTCATCGAGTAGCCGTCAACGGCGTCGAGGCCGGCTACCATTGGGAGAACAACCGCCTCACTGTCACCTTCCCCAAGAAGGAGCGCTCCGGCCAGCGGCTTGCCGTCGAGATCGACTACGACGGCTCGCCGACCGCGGGTGTGTATTTCGTTTCCGCCGCCCACGCCTACCCGGCTTCAACAGGCGCGGTCTACACCCAAGGCGAGGCCGAGGACAACCGCTATTGGCTGCCGACCTACGACTTCCCGGACGACAAGGCAACGGTGGAAGGCTCGATCGACGTCCCTCCCGGACAGTTCGCCTTGAGCAATGGCAAGCTCGTGGGAATCGACAAGAAACCCACCGCTTGGACCTATCACTGGCGGATCGCCGAGCCGATCTCCACGTATCTCATCAGCTTCGTCGCGGGAGATTACGCGGAGGGGAAGGAGACGCTCGGCAAGCTGCCCGTGCTCTGGTATGTCCCCCGTGGGACGGAGGCTTGGGGCGCGGCCGCCTTCGCGGGTACCAACAAGATGATCGATCTCTACGATCACCTGACCGGCTTCAAATACCCTTTCGAGAAGTTCAGCCAAAGCGCCGTTCCCGATTTTATGTTCGGCGGGATGGAGAATGCGAGCTGCGTCACCCAAACCATCCACGCCCTCCACAAGCCTGAGAATGAACCGCTGGCCAACAGCGAGGGCCTCGTCGCCCATGAGCTTGCCCATCAGTGGTTCGGCGACACGGTGACTTGCATGGACTGGTCGCACGCCTGGCTCAACGAGGGGTTCGCGACGTTCCTGCCCAACTTCTGGTTTCGCTCGACGCGAGGCCAGGCCGAATACGACGCGGACCGCTACAACATCTTCCAGGCGGCAATCATGTCGCAGGAAATGACGAAACGGCCGGTGGTCAGTAACCGCTATGAAGTCCCCATGGACCTCTTCGACGGCCAGATCTACGACGGGGGAGCGGCGAGGCTGTTCACGCTCATGTACCAACTCGGCGAGAAGACCTTCTGGGGGGGTGTCAAGGATTACCTCGAAGAATACAAGTTCAAGGACGCGACCACGGAGGACTTCTTCAAAGTGATGTCGCGCGTTTCCGGACGCGATCTCGACAAGTTCCGCGACGAGTTCTTCTACCGCTCCGACGTGCCGCGCTATCGCGTCTCGCGGGAAGGGTCGAACGTCGTGATCCGTCAGGCCGGTCCCGGCTACGACCTCGATCTGACCCTCTCGCTCCTGGGACGGGACGCGATCGAGAAGGAAATGCCTGCCCACATCCATGGCGCCGAGACGATCATCCACGCACCCGGCTTGGAGCAGGATCCCGCCGTTCTCGACTATCCGGTGACCGCGATGGTGGGCATTGCCTACGATGGTGCGTCCTCGGACCGGGATTTCATGCGGGTCTACCGCTTCGCGCCGAACGCGGCGGCCAAACTCGCCGCCCTGGATCGGTTCAAGGGAATCGCCACGGACGACGATCTGTTGTTGATCGCCCGGGAGGAGACCTCGGCGCCCGTGCTCAGGGCTCTCCTGGGAAGGCTGAGCCGGAACGCCGTTCCGTTCCTGATTCAGGTCTCGCGTGGTCTCGACCGGGAGACCGCGAACGCGGCGGTGAGCGCCCTGAACCGATTTGCCGACGATCCTGGCGTGAAGACGCGGCTCACCGAGATCTGGGCCGGAGATCCCAACGAAATGCTTCGGAACAACGCGCTTCAGGGGCTTTTGCAGACGGCAAAGGACGACACCGTCGCACGAGGCGCTTGGATGATCGATTCCCAGGACGACATGTTCCGGGCGAGCGCCTTGCATTGGTGGGCGGAGCACGATCCTTCTACCGCGCGAGCGAAGTGCCTGGAAGCCCTCGCCGGACCGCCGGACGAGCCCCTGAAACTGAGCGCGATCGCCATTCTCGACGGACTAAAGGATGCGCCCGGCGAGCACGTCGTATTCGACGTTCTGATGCGGCTTGCCAGGGAGCCCTCCTTTGGGTCGCGGCTGGCCGCCGTTCGAGATCTCGCGGACTACGGCGATCCGAAGGCGATCGACGTCATCGAGCCGTTGACGAAGAGCAGTCTCTTCTTTATCAGCCGGGAAGCCGCGGCTGCCATTCAGGAGCTTCAGCGTAAATAACGACGCCGAATCGCTCATGCGCGGCCTAAGGTATTCGAAACGCGCCTGTGGGTGCGGACGTCCCATTAGGTCAGGAGATGGACGAATGAAGAAACGAGTTCCCAGAAGAGCTTTGGCCGTGATCATGTGCGGCCTCGCCACCATGATGATCGCCGCGGATCCGTTCATGGATCTCGTCAAGATCATCGGTGTCGGCGCTGCCGTCACTTCCTATGCGCCAAAGCTCAATGACGCGATTAACAAGCTTGCGAACCAGCACGATACTCCTACGATGACTACGAAAGTAGTACCGATCCTTACCGGGGGCATAAATAGCCGAAAGGCGATCGGGGCAGCCCAGGTGATGGGACCTCGG
>DATJYD010000050.1:0-12424 GCA_035499755.1 Fimbriimonadaceae bacterium | reverse complement strand
TCGGATTCACAGTCGCCACTAACGGTAGCTCCTGGAGCCTCGACAAGAAGGGTTTTCCCGATATCGCCTTCGATGGCCGGTATCCGGTCGCAACGGTCACCTACAAGGACCCGAACTGCCCGCTTGTCGTCGAGACCGTCGCCTATACCCCTTACATTCCGCTCAACGCCAAAGACTCCGGCCTCCCCGCTACGGTGTTCGAGATTACGCTTCGCAACATCTCCGGCGACCATGTCGATGCCGACCTGAGCGGTGCGTTGGAAAACGCTTGCTCCCGCAGTGGCGCCGCCCATCCGGGAGATCGAAAGCGCCACACCCACTCCAGTCAAAGCGACAAGCTGACCACGATGACCCATACGGCGGATGCCGCCGAGGAGGAGTTCGCCAACGAGCGGGCGAACCCGAGACCAGACCTTCTTATCGCAGACTTCGAAGGCGACACCTACGGGGACTGGAAAGTGGAGGGCGAAGCCTTCGGCCCCGGTCCGGCCAAGGGCACGCTCCCGAACCAGAACCCGGTGACCGGATTTGTCGGAAAAGGGCTCGTCGACACCTATTACAAGGGGGACGGCACGACCGGCCGCCTCACCTCGCCCGACTTCACGATCGAGAGAGACTTCATCAATTTCAAGATCGGCGGTGGCAACGACGCGAACAGCGAGTGCATCAACCTCCTCGTGGACGGCGCCGTTGTTCGCACCGCGACCGGCTTGAACAGCGAGGAACTGCTCTGGGACACCTGGGCTGTCAAGGATCTCGCGGGCAAAAAAGCCCAGATCCAGATCGTGGATCAGGCGCGAGGCGGCTGGGGCCATATCAACATCGACCAGATCGGGCAGTCCGACCGGGTCGCCTCGCACAAGGATCTCGATGCGCGCCACGGCTCCGCAAACATCGATACCGGCTCGATGTCCCTGGCCTTTCTCGGCGCGGGCTCGGCCGACGAGCGGGCCGACTACCGCCTCGATGAGACTTTCGTGGGCACCGTGCGGGCGGGCAAGATCGGACTCGATCCCGGCCAATCCCATACCGCCGTCTTCCTCTTCGCCTGGAACTTCCCGAACCACCCTCGCGGCCACAACTATTCCAACCGATTCAAGGACGCGGCCGCGGTGGCCCGATACGTTGCCGACAACTACCGGAGACTCAGCCGGGACACGAAGCTATGGCGCGACACCTATTACGACTCGACCCTGCCGTGGTGGCTGCTCGACCGCCTTCACATGACGATTGGCAACCTGTGCACAGGCACGACCGAGTGGTGGAAGACCGGCCGGTTCTGGTCCTGGGAAGGCGTGGTTTGCTGCTCGGGAACCTGCACCCACGTCTGGAACTATGAGCACTCGATGTCGCGCCTATTCCCGGAGTTGGAGCGCAACATTCGCCACAACCAGGACTTCGGGGTCGCCTACGACGAGGCGACCGGCCTCGTCGGCTTCCGCAGCGACCGCGAGTATGCCGCCGACGGCCAGTGCGGGACGATACTCAAGGCCTATCGCGAGCACCTGAACAGCGTCGACGACAAGTTTCTGAAGGAGCATTGGCCGAGGATCAAAGGCGCGCTCCAGTTCCTCATCCACCACGACGGCAATGGCGACGGGATTATCGAGGATTCTCAGCCGAATACCTACGACGTCGCCTTCTTCGGGGCCAACACGTTCGTCGGCTCGCTCTATTTGGCCGCACTGCGGGCGGGTGCAGAGATGGCGAAGGAGGTGGGCGACCAGGTCTTCGCCGACCAGTGCCAAGCGATCTTCAAGAGTGGCTCAGCCGCGACCATGGATCAGCTTTGGACGGGCGAGTTCTTCATCCAGAAGGTGGACGAGACCAAGTTTCCCGAATACCAGTACGGCCCCGGTTGCCTCGCCGACCAGCTTTTCGGACAAGGCTGGGCCCACCAGGTCGATCTCGGCTACATCTACCCGCGCGAGAACGTGGTGAAGGGGCTGCAGGCGGTCTGGAAATATAACTGGGCGCCCGACGTGGCGGCTCAGAATGCGAAGTGGCCGCCCCAGCGCCCGTTCGCGGTTCCCGGCGAAGCGGGGCTCTTTACCTGCACCTGGCCCAACGGCGGCCGCGAGAAGGAGCCCGTGCCGTACCGGGACGAGGTCTGGACCGGGATCGAGTATCAGGTGGCCGGCCACATGATCTGGGAAGGGATGATCGACGAGGGGCTGTCGATCGCGCGGGGCGTGCACGAGCGGTATCACCCGCTCAAGCGCAACCCCTACAATGAAGTCGAGTGTAGCGACCACTACTCGCGGGCGATGGCTTCGTGGGGCATGTACACCGCCTTGCAGGGCTTCTCGTACCATGGCCCTCACGGCCGGATCGCCTTCGCGCCCCGAGTCTCGCCGGAGAAGTTCCGGGCAGCCTTCACGACGGCGGACGGCTGGGGGACTTTTTCGCAGGAGATCGCGGACGGGAAGCTGACGGCGCGACTGGCTCTGAAGTACGGAAGCCTGCGGCTGCGTGAGGTCTCGCTCGCGTCTTCTGTCGAGGGTTCGGCAGTGGCTTCGCTGGATGGGAGCAAGGTCGGCTGCAAGTCGACGCGCGCGGACGGCAAGGTCGTCGCGACCCTCGGCTCGGACGTGACGATCAAGACAGGTCAGACGCTGACGATCGAGATCGCGTAGCCCACCGCTGCCTCAGAACGCGGAGGTTGAAATGCCTCGAGAGCGCGGCGGCTCGCGGCCGGTTACCGCCTTGTCCAGCACGGCCTGGATCGGGAAGCCAATGCCGGCGAGCAGGGCGATCATCGAGCCTCCACCGATTCATGCTTCATTTCCCCGAACAAGCGGTTCAGGACGTCCCCCATCGTGCCCGATACGGCGAACCGAAGCACGTAAGGCCCTCGCGAGTCTACGGACGCGAAAGCAAGCTCGCGCACCGTGCTCTCGCCGTGGTCGAGCGAATCCGCCTGGCTTCCATCGGCTGTCAGGAGTTGGAGCGGCTGACCGCGCTCATCGGTCAGCGTAACCATCCACGGTTCGAAGGTAAACGGGACTCGAAGTGCATGGTTGGTCACGCGAAGCCGCAGGACGATCTGGTCTCCCTTGCGAATTGCCGATAGAGGCGACACCCCGAAGTCGTCGCTCATCAGCTCCGTGCCCGAAGGCACGAGAACATCA
The DNA here is from genome assembly GCA_035499755.1 of Fimbriimonadaceae bacterium. Lineage (GTDB taxonomy): Bacteria > Armatimonadota > Fimbriimonadia > Fimbriimonadales > Fimbriimonadaceae > JAEVZK01. Next base: position 9,293 of record DATJYD010000050.1, on the reverse strand, counting down.
GGCGTCCGCAGAACATGGAACGCGAGGTAACCGAATCCGATCAGAGCGATTCCGATCATGAGCGCGCATCCTGGGCGACTCACTGGCCGCCTCCGAGACATCCCTTTGCCTCGGCCACGATCCTTCCGAGGGCCGCCAGATACTCGGCAAAGGCTAGCCGGCCTTTCTCGGTGGAGCGGACCACCGTATGGGGCCGCCTTCCCCGAAAGCTCTTCTCGATCTCGACATACTCCTTCCGTTCGAGGACGGAGAGGTGGGTCGACAGATTCCCGTCGGTCAGGCCCAGGATCTCCTTCAGTTGGCCAAATCCCGTTTCGCCGTTCGCGGCCAGCGCCGCCATGATGGCGAGCCGCGATTTCTGGTGAAGCGTGTCGTCGACCTCCGCGCAAGCGGTTACGAGAGACGTCGGGATCGCTACCATCCGGCTCTCCGGCCGGCAAGGATGCCGTAGCCGATGTTGAGAAGCCCGAAGGTTGGGATCATGGCGGCGAGGCCAAGCTGGGCCCGGACAAGCTGGGGCGGACCGAATGTCTGAGCGAGCAGCAGGCCGGCTCCGCAGGCCAGGAAAGCCCGGCCGAGCCACGCCAACTCCTTGGCCCCACCCAACGCGGCCGCCGAAACCGCGCTGCCGTAGCACAGCATCCAGTACGGGTAGACGAGATCCGAGCGGCCTTCTCGCAGAAAGGCAATGGTCAGAGTGATCCCGAAGAGCAAAGAGGGCCATGCCGCCCGCGCCGAATGGCGAAACAGGCGCACGGCAAGCGATCGTTCAGGCTCGGCTCGACTGAGGACGTGCCAGTAATCGAAGCCGACCGCGGCCAGCACGACGACCAACCAATCGACCGCGAAAGCGAAGTCGTGCCGCGACCCCGGCGACGGAAGAACCCATAACCTTTGAACGACGGCGCCGGCGATCGCCGCGACTCCCGCGTAGACCGCGGAGATTCCGGCGAAGTTGCCGATCGCCTTTGACTTCGTGACTGCCTCGCGGATGACGCGCAGATGTTGCTCTGCCTGGACCAATTCGTCTTGCACAAACTACTTTGTATCACAAAGGCAGATTGTGTTGCAAGTTCTTTTCTACGCGAGACACGTTAGACGATGGGGAATCGTCGTTCGTGGTAGGTGAGGTGAGCCTCGATCAGGGTTAGGTAGTCGGAGGCCGAAGCAAGCCCGAAGAAGAACTTGTGCTTCATGAAGGGGTCCGAGGGCTGTTCCACCTGTTCGAGGAACTTCGCCGTTTCCTGACGGACCTCCTCCCACGCGGTATCGGCTTCGAGCAGGCTGAACGCCCCCTTGGGGACCATCGGCCCAAACGTCGGCATCTCCCTCGTGGGATTCTGCATTGAGTTGACCGCCTTTCGAAACAGCCAGGTGACGTGCGGTTTGCGCCCCTTCAGGGTGACCGGCGGATGATGCTTGACTAACGCGAGGTCGTATTGCTCGGCAAGGGCCATATGCATGATCAGTTCGGTCGGCGAGAAGCGGTTCTCATCAGGTTTCCGGGTTTGCTTGTCCAGCGGCAGAGCCTTTACGCGGGCAACCAAGTTGTGGCGTCTCTCTTCGAGGGCGCGGAAGCGCTTCGCGATCTGTTCATTCATATGCCCGCATTCTACAGCCTGCGCCGTAACTGAAAAGCACAGGCGCGAGTCTGGTTGCGGGCAGTCTAATCCCCGACGGTCGGACCATATCGCGCTCCTATCACGACACCCAGTCCGGCTTTGAGAAACTCCCTGCGCTTCATGCCCCAGGGTCGAGTATGGCACCGGGATCCGCCCGGTCCGGCTGGGCACCGGCCGAGGCCGCAGTCGGGGGTCTCAGTTTTCCAGTCCCTTCCTCTTTCCGCGCGGGGCTGGCGCGTAACCTGAGACCGGACTATGGACGCGGAAGCTCGCTGGCGTCGACTCGCGAAGGTTGCGGCGCTGGCCGTCATCCTGATCCTCGTCGCAGAACACTTCCTGCCACACGGCGTCGATCTGAATCCGGTCGATCACTGGCTTAGCGAGTACGCGTTGAGTCGCCTCGCCTTCGCCAGATGGCTGATTCGAGTCGCGTTCGCCGCCCTCGCGACGGTCGCCGTTGTCGTGGCGCAATCGGCCAAGAGCCGTCTGTCCCGGTGGGCCTTTCTCACGTCCGCGGCCGGGCTCGCCTCCATGATCCTTTTCGACACCGATCCCAACGACGGCCGTCCGATTCGCTTCCTCTGGCCACCGACCGCCGGGAATCTTCACCAAATCGCGCTGTACGTCGCGATCGGGGGCGCGCTTTCCGGAATGGTTCTTGCCTGGCGCAATGCCTCGGCCCTCCAGCGGCTATGTCTTTCGGTCTCGGCGGTTGCTACCGCCGTTCAGGTCTGCCTTGTCGCCGTCTCTCAGGCTTGTCATGAGATGACGCACTTCGGCGGGATCACCGAGCGGCTGGTCGTCCTCGCGATGCTCGCCTGGGCAATTCTCGAGTTTGGAGTTTACAATGGGTCATGCGAAGAGCCGCATACGTTCTCGCCTCCGCGATGGTCCTGGCCGGGTGCCATCAGGCAACGTCGACGGATGGGACCGCTTCGGTGAGCCCTGGCCCGAAGACGACGGAGACTTCCGCCTCTCCCCTGACGAGTTCAGCTCTGGTTCTTATCGGTCCGGGAGGCAAAGTCGCGATCGGAGATGCGATCGATCAAGCCAAGAAGGCGTTCCCGCCCCCCAAGGACGCTCAGGTTTATGACCGGTCGATGAGCTTCGCAATCCTGGGCAAGAGTGGCTGGGCTTGGTCGTCTGTCGACAACATGAACGGCTTCGAAGCGGCCTACGCGGACGGAAAGATCGTCGCCCTCGCCACCACTGGAGTGAAGTCCGGTGAGCCCGCGGCTTCGATCAAGGCGATCGGTCAACCGACGAAGAAGGCGTCTGGGAAGATTTGCTCCATGGATGTCTGGGACGCCGGGGACGACGCCCGCATCATCGTGCGAATGACCGCCTCAAACCCGGTCCTTCCCGCGTCGACGATCACCTTGATCGGGGCGAAGAGCGACCTGAACATGCTCAACTATCGGGCGGACGATCCCGGAGTCTTCGTCAAGCAAATGGACTCGGCGGACGCAGTCGCCAACTCCCCTGACATCGAGATCCAAGAGACGAAGGAGCGTGCGCTCCGGAAGAAGTAAAGGTCCCCACGTCGCCAGGGTTCCCAGACGCCACCATTCCTCGACAGCACAGGTGCCGCAAGCCTACCGCCGGTCTCAGCACTGCTGTCGAGGCGTTACACCAAGTGCGATATGTTTGGCGAGACGCCCTCCAGCTAGTTCTCATGAGAAGAATCTCAACCGGAGATGAAACGGCGTTCGGCGTTCGGCGCTTTGGGAATGAAAACTAAGCTTAGGAATGCGTCAGGCGCAAACTCTCGGACCCCCGCTCTCGGTCACTGACCTCAAGACGGCGGTTGGGGCGGATGAGTCATGGGACCGCGAATGCTCCGAGATTCTCGCCGCGTCCCTTGCATGAGGGCAACTCGATGGGACAAGACTTCCAGATTCTCAATGCACCTCGGCCTCCGTCGTGGCGCGATCCCCAGCGCATGACCCGCCTTCCCGGCGGGTTAGCCGTCCCGAGAGGAATTCTCGTCGCCATGTTGTCCCTTTGCTGCGCCGCAGCCTGTCTGATCCCACCCCGGAGCGGTTTCCGGGAGGCGATCAGCCTGCAAGTGGCGAGGGGCGAAGTCGTGGCATGGCTGATCATCGCCTCTACCGCGGCGGCGACCGTCTCATCGATCCCTCACATGTTGAGAGTCGGTCGCTATTTCAGCGCCGTGTTTCTGGTGCTGGTCGTCGTCGGGCTATGTTCGCTCGTCCGGACCGACCCCACGTCAGCCCATCACCTGAACACCTTCACCTACATGGCGGGAGGACTGCTTCTTTGGATCTGGTGCGTCTGGCTCGGCTCGAGGAGCGTCATGCTGGGGATTTGCGCCCTGGCTTCGACGTCCGGCGCCTTCGCTTGCTTGGCAAGCCTCGGCATCGGCGAGCGAGCCATGATCCTGAGCACTCTCGTGGCCCTCAACTACATGCTCTGGGCAGACCAGTCCGAAGCCGAGTAGCCCCGGTCATGGATCATCGTTTTTGGGGTGGCTAGTAAAGCGTTTCGCCGGAACATAGACGGCCTGGCCCATGGGCAATCGAAACCGGGCACTCGGCAGCCCGGTTTGGCGTTCAATGGAAAACCGTGCCTCGTCTGAGCCAGAATGTCCCCATGCCCCGTGCATGGCTTGCCTTGTCTTTGTTCCTTACCGCGCTTTCCGGATGCGGTCCGAAGTTACAGCAGCTTGGAGGCCATCCGACCCGGCAACCCCTTGTCGAAGTAAGTCTAAGCCCTAGCACGACCGAGATTCTGGCTTTGGATGGCGACATCAACCGCCTCAAGGGCCGCACCTCTGCCTGCGACTACCCCGCGATGGTCAGCGACGTGCCCGTCTACGCGGACGTCGTGCCCAACTACGACATGCTGTCGACCAACAAGCCAGACTTGGTCGTTCTGGACGACAGTCTGTACTCGCCGGCCATCGTCGCGAAGATCAAGAGCATCGTCGGAGACAAGAACGTGTACGAGTTCCACTCGACGACGATCGCAGACTTCGAGAACCAGCTTCGGGAGTTGGGGGCGATCATCGGGCAGCCCATCAACATGTCCAAGTACATCGACAGCATCGAATCGGCGATGCAGGAAGCCAAGGCGTCGATGCCTCCGTCAACGCCCAAGATCGCAGTGTTGAACGGCACTTATATCGCGGGGACCAAGAGCTTCGTGGCGGATGCGGTGAAAGCGGCCGGGGGGCAATTGGTGGGGCCCGACTCCGACCGCTTCGTCCCGATGAATCCGGAGGCCCTGATGCAGATCAATCCCGACATCGTCATCGTCGCGACCCAGATCTCGCAGCGTGGGAATGAAGACAAGGCGAATGAAGCAACCCTGATCAAAGCCGCCAACGATTTTGCGGCCGATCCGAAGTTCAAGTCCCTCAGAGCGGTTCAAGCCGGGCAGATCTATCCGATGGATGCCGCGATCGTCGTGCGGCAAGGGAGCCGGGTCGACAGTTTGATCAGGGGATTTTCGCAGCGTATTCAGCACTGGGCAAAGCGCTGAAGAGATCGTGCAGGGAGCGGGGAGGCGAGATGAATCGAGCAGAGATCGGGGTGTTTGGCGGTTCCGGGTTTTACAGCTTGCTGGAGGACGTGAGGGAAGTCAAGGTGGATACTCCCTACGGGCCTCCCAGCGACTCCTTCTTTCTCGCGACCGTGCAGGGGAGAAAAGTCGCGTTCTTGCCGCGGCACGCGCGGAGCCACTCGATCCCGCCTCACATGATCAACTACCGGGCGAACGTGTGGGGAATGCGCTCACTCGGCGTGCAAGCGGTGATTAGCCCTTGCGCGGCGGGATCGCTTCAGAAAAAGGTGGCGCCTGGCAGCTTTGTCGTCTGCGATCAATTCGTCGATCGGACGACGGGGCGGAAGGATACGTTCTACGATGGGCCGATCGTGACTCATGTGAGCGCGGCCGAGATCTACGATCCGACGCTGAGAAAGATCGCGATCGAGACGATCCGGTCTCACGGAATCGAGTGCCACGAACACGGGACCGTCGTCGTGATCCAGGGACCGAGGTTCAGCACAAAATCGGAGAGCAAGTGGTTTCACGACCAAGGTTGGGAGGTCATCAACATGACCCAGTTTCCGGAAGCCTATCTGTGCCGCGAACTGGGGATGGCGGTCGTCAACATCTCGCTGATCACCGACTATGACAGCGGAGTTCATGCCGGAACCGAGGCCGTCAACGCGACGGATGTGCTCGAGGTCTTCAAGTCCAATTCGGAGAAGATCAAGAAGGTCGTGCTCGACATGATCGGAAAGATGCCGGCCGATCTGGGCGCGCTCGACGCTCGAAAAGCGCTGGTCTATAGCCGTGGGGACGGGCACGCGGTGTCGGCAGAGGATATCCGTCTGTACGAAATCTTCGATTGACGGCCGCACTCCCAGCAATCTTGCGTGTCTCGCCGGCGTGGAGGATAGGTATTGGGGGCTTAAGCGTATTGGGCAAGGGCTTTCGGCGGGTCTACACTGAGGCAAGCGCGCGTAGATAGGGTGGGGAGTCCCATTGGAATCAGCTAATGACGACTGAAGTGAAGCGATCTCTTAAGGCGGCGGGCTGCGTGCTGCTAGGCCTCGGGGCAGTCGCCTTTGGAGCGATCTGGCGTGACCGGGTCGAGACAGGCGGATCGGATCGGCTGCTCCTCTCGAATCTTGTCGCCTCCAATTCGAACGACGTCGACGTCCCGGAGTCGCGGTTCTTCGACGACATCATGGCCCTCCTCCACAAGAAGTACGTCGATCCCATCGATGACGACATGAAGCTCTCGGACGGCGCCGTGCGCGGAATGGTCGCGAGCCTCGGCGACCCCAACTCCCTCTACATGGACGCCGATCAATACCGGGTCTACGCGAACGCCCGTGATGGCAAATTCGAAGGTATCGGTGCCGATCTCGTTCTAACGCGCGACAATCCCAAAGGTCCGGTGGTAACCGGTGGGGATTCCGACAGCGAGGACGCGTCCGCGACGCTCCCCAAGCTGATGGTCGCGGCGGTCGTGCCGGGGAGCTCGGCCGATAAGGCGGGGCTCAAGCCAGGGGACTGGGCCGAGTTCGTCGACGACCACTGGATTCCGAACGACGAGGCGCTCGAGCGGTTTCAGGACATGGAAAAGGAACTCGTCCAAGCACGAAATCTGACTCGCAAGGACCCGTCGGCTGCCCCGAAGTTCCAGGCGCTCGCCTCCGAGTACCTGAAGGCGCGGAGGCTCCTTCAAGATGAGGCTGAGAAGCATGTCTATCCGATCAAGGCGCGAGACCGGCTGATGATCGGCACCGCCGGAGTGGTTCGGACCCAATGGGAGCACGACGGCCATCCGCTCATCCTCGTCCTGAACAAGGGGAAGTGGGACTTGCCAGGTTTTGGCGTGGAACCCGACGGCGCGATTCGCCTGCCTTTCATCGCGGAGTCGCCCGACCGTCTCAAGGAAGCGCTCGCCGGCAAGAGCGAAGCGACGATCGATCTCAGAAACAACGTCGACGGGGACTATGACACCATGGTTGATTGCCTCAACGCCGTAGCGCCGAGCGGGGACTATGGATACATCGACACTCACCGGAACGAGAAGCCGACGGTGCTGAAGGTCGCTGAGGGAACCAAAGAGCACCTTCGACTGACTCTGATCGTCGGCCGGACGACTCGGGGGGCGGCGGAGATCTTCGCGCAGGCGCTCGCCTCTCGCGGGATCGCGAAGATCGTGGGCGGCCCGACCGCCGGCGATCCCCATGTCGTCCGCTGGTTCAAGCTGCCGGACGGGGCGGGGTACACCCTCGTGACCGGCACTTACAGCTCGACAACTCCGGGCGTCCTAGCAAGGAGGGATTCGTCGAAGTCAAGCCCCCTGGGCGACGCTCTGGCGACCGGAGGCAAGCGATGAGAGCGGTTGGATTTCTGGTGAGCCTCATCGTCCTTTTCGCCCTCGGTTTTTCGTGGCGCGATATCCAGAGCGGCGATCCCGCGGACGCGATCAGCGCGTTCCATGGCATCTTGGGTGGCTCGGGCGCGGCCAAGCCTCTTCCCGAACAAGAGTTCCAGCAGGCGTTCAATCGAATCCAGGTGGAGTATTACCGCCCGATCGAGCCCAAGAAGCTCAAGTATGCCGGCATTTCGGGCATGATGGCTTCCCTCGGCGATCCCCACACGATGTTTCTCGTCCCTCAGATCGCGCGCGAGTTCGACCGAGACACCAAAGCCAACTACGTGGGCGTGGGGGCCAAGCTGTCCACGTACACCCGACACGGGGACATCGTCGGTGCTCGCGCGGTGGCGGTCTTCAGCGAAGGTCCGGGATACGCGGCGGGGCTTCGGCGAGGGGACGTCATCGTAGGGGTGAACGGCAAGTCGGTCGAGGGGCTGTCGGTCGAAGAGGACGTCGACCGCATTATGGGCCAAGAGGGGACGCTCGTCAAGCTGAGCATCCTCAAGAGCGGAGAGGGGAATCCGGTCGTGATCGCGGTTCGCCGATCCCACGTCGTCACGCCAACCGTGGAATCGACCTATTTCCCGCAGTACAAGGTCGGCTACATTTACATCGCAAGCTTCTCCGAACCGACGGCCGAGCAGTTCGACCGCGAACTTGCCAAAGTGGAGCAGAATCCGCTCCGGGGGCTTGTGATCGACGTTCGAGGCAATCCGGGTGGCTATCTCGAAACGGCGGTGGAAATGCTCTCGCGATTCAAGGCCAACAAGGTCGTCGTCGGGATGAAGATGCGGGACGGAAGCATCGACCACGAGTACACGGTCGGAAACATGGTGCACGATTTCAACTATCCGATCGCCATTCTCATCAATGGCGACTCGGCCAGCGCGGCTGAGATCTTCTCGGGCGCTCTGCGCGACTACAAGGTGGCGACTCTCGTCGGCACCCATTCCTATGGAAAAGCCTCCGTTCAGGAGGTGTATCCATTCAAGGACGGGTCGAGCGGAAAGGTCACGATAGCCCGCTACTTCCTGCCGCTCTCGGGCGACATTGGCCGGCGAGTGGACGAGGATGGCTCCTATATCAGCGGCGGCCTCGAACCGGATGTGAAGGTCGAGGAGGACGACGTGCTTCCGGATGACCTCCGGAACCCGCCGGTCAACCGGACCTCCGACCTGCCCGATCCCGCGGACGACAACCAGCTTCGCAGGGCGATCGAGGTCGTGCTTTCGAAGGCTCGGTAGGCCGGAGCCGCCTAATAATCGAAGGCACCGAAGGGCGGAGCTTTCGCAGTGCAAGGACCTCCTCGGGAAGATGCAACGATATGTTGATGGTGGCTCCGAGGTAAAACTCGGATGCGACTCCTTCCCAACAGGGCCCAGCAGGGGGGCGAGAGGAGTAATTGATGAATCTCAGCCATTGCCTTGGCTTCGTCTTGGCGTTTGCAGTGGTCGGGCTTGGCGGTACGTCGCTGGCGATCGCACAACAGAGGAACGTGAAAGGCACGACCCAATTGGCCGGTGACAACGGCAAACTGGGCGTCGAATACACGATCGGCAAGGGCAACGCTGCCATCAACGTCAAGTTGAAGTCGGTTGAGTACAGCATCAGCCGCAGGATCGATGGAGACTTGGTCGACTGGCCAAAGCCCAACGAAAAATTCCTGGTTCTTCACTTCAATATCCATAACCCGAACCATTTTCAGGTCACGACGAACGGCTACTCATTGAAATTCACGGCTGTCGACT
>DATJYD010000049.1:0-2525 GCA_035499755.1 Fimbriimonadaceae bacterium | reverse complement strand
TGCAGGGGGCGGAAGAGGCATTCCAGAAGGCAACGGCGATCAACTCGAACGACCTGGATTCGCTGAACAATCTCGGCATTCTCTACTTCAGGGATGGCAAATACTCCGACGCGGAAACGACGTTCGACAAGCTCGTCGGGCTCAACCCCGGCAGCCTCGAGGCGAAGGTCAATTTCGCATCCTCCGCCTACAAGGCGGGAGACAGCCAGCGCGCGATCTCGGAGTGGAAAGAGATCCTGCAGACGTATCCGGATCGAAACGACATTCGGCTCAACCTCGCAAACGCCCTTTGGGAGTCGAAGGACTACGATGGCGCCAAATATCACTTTGCCGAGGTGCTGCAGCGAGACAGCCAGAACGCGGAGGCTCTCAATGGCATGGGGCTGTGGTATCTCCGCAATTCGAAGTTGCCGGAGGCCAAGGCGTCATTCGAGCAGAGCATCCACCAGAATCCGAACAACGCCCTTGCCTACAACAATCTGGCGGTGACCCTGGAGAGGCTGAATCAGCGCAAAGATGCGATCTCCTTCCTGGAGAAGGCCGCGAAGATCGCGCCCGACAACGAACAGATCGCGTCGAACTTGAAGAGGATGAAGGCGGCCGGCTAGGCGCAGCAGATTGCCGGAAAGGGTCTGGGAAACGTTTGGGAGTTCTCGGACGTTTGACGATACGAGGAGGAACCGGACCGTCCGGCTTTGATGCTGCCGGTCCCGGCTATAATTCAAGACTGTGGCGGCTAAAGCGGCAACCCTCAGAAGACGCGCGACCAAGACGCGTTCACCCTGGGTCAAACGGGTCAAGCGTTTCTTCGCGGTCGCCTTTCTCCTCGTCCTCGTGGGCGTTGTCGTCGGCGGCATCTACTTCATGGGAGAGCTGCGCCACGCGTCCGAGTTGATGGTCAGCTTGCCGGACAAGCTCAAGACCATCGACGCGAAGCCAACCCGCATCGTGAGCGCCGATGGCCAGGTGCTTTATACCGTCGAGTCCGAGTTTCGCGAGCCGGTCAAGCTAGCCGACATTCCTCAAGTTGTCCGCGATGCGATCGTCGCGGCCGAGGACAAGCGGTTCTATGAGCATGGCGGCGTCGACTATGAGGCGATCGTCCGCAGCGCTTTCGTCGGGGCCAAAGAGGGCCGGTTCTCCCAAGGCGGCAGCACCCTCACCATGCAGCTCGCCAAGCGCTTTTACTCCGAAGGCCAGAAGACGGTGAACCGGAAGCTCCAGGACATCGCCCTCGCGATCGAGATGGAGCGCGAGATGACCAAGGACCAGATCCTCGAGCTCTACCTCAACACGATGTACTTCGGCGAGAAGGCCTACGGCATCCGCGCCGCCGCCGACGTCTATTTCGGCAAGCCGCTGGACAAGCTGACGATCGCCGAGGCCGCCATGCTCGCCCGCTGCGTGCGACGGCCAAGCGATGAGAACCCGGTCAAGAACCTCCCGAAGGCCGTCGATAATCGCAACGTCGTCCTCGCGATCATGCGCGACCAGAAGATGATCACCGACGACCAATATGAAGAGGCCATCGCCGAGAAGGTGCACCTCGCCCCGCCCAAGGAACGCATCACCAGCCACCTCAACAAGGCGCAGTATTTCGTCGATCACGTCCTCCAGACCGTCGCCCAGGACATGCCCGATCTTGACCTGAAGCAGGGCGGCTACACGATCTACACGACGCTCGATACCAGGCTCGAAGACTATGCCGAGCGGGTCGTTCGCGATTTCGTTCGCGAGCACCGAGGCGACGACGTGAACGATGCCGCCTTCGTCGTCATGGACAAGGACGGCAAGATCCTCGCCGAGGTCGGCGGGGTCGATTACCGCAAGGATCAGTTCAACATCATCACCCAGGGCCTCCTCCAGCCCGGATCGTCTTTCAAGCCGTTTCTCTATGCGACCGCTCTCTCTTCGGGCGCCCTGAGCATGAACGACGAGTTGGACAACGAACCCTTTACCTATCCCGGAACCGAAAACTGGCGCAAGCCCTGGCGTCCTCAGGACTCGAGCCCCCGCGAAATGAGCGGTCCCGTTTCCGTCGAAAGGGCAATGGCGAGTTCGCTCAACATTCCGGCTGCCCACGTGATGGAGAGAGTTGGGCCGGACGCCGTCGCCGATTTTGCGCACGGCGCGTTCGGGTTTCGCTCGGAGATCGCCCGGGTCCCCTCCCTCGCTCTGGGCGCCTGTCAGGTGCACCCCCTGGAGATGGCGGAAGGGTATAGCGTGTTTATGCTGAGGGGCAGCCGCGCGACTCCGTACGTGATCACGAAGATCGTCGATGCGGACGGGCAGGTTCTCCGAACGTACGATCCCGACATCATTCCAAACCAGCTCGATCCAACCGTTTGCGACGATATCGACAGCCTGCTAAAGGCGGTCGTCGATCGTGGCACCGCAGCCAGCTCGGGCATCGACGAGATCCCCGACGCGCGCGGCAAGACGGGCACGACCTCCGACCACAAGGACGGCTGGTTCTGCGGCTACACCGATGGGCTCGTCGGAGTCGGCTGGATCGGCAACAACGT
>DATJYD010000048.1:0-3182 GCA_035499755.1 Fimbriimonadaceae bacterium | reverse complement strand
TCGCAACCCGGATACCGGCTGGTTCCCGGTCCCAGAACGCCCGTGACGGCCGAAACGCCGCCGAAAATCCATAGCAGCACATCCAGCGCATGAGTGCCGATGTCGCCAAACGCTCCAACCCCGGATTGGGAGCGGTCCGCCATCCACCGCCATTCCGCGTCGAACCATCCGTTGAGCGCGCCGTTGTGGCAGTTGCTTGCCCGAACCCTCGTGATCTGACCGAAGAAGCCCTCCTTCACTCGCCGCCTCAAGGCGCGATACGGTGCGCGTCCGCGGCTGTTGTAACCGGTCTGGAATACGATGCCGTGATCCTCCAAGGCCCTGCAGATCGCGATGGAGTTCTCGGCATCGAAACCCATCGGTTTCTCGATAAAGATCGGTTTTCGAGCGCCAACGAGCTGCTCGACGAGGTCGAGATGGTGAACCGTCTCGCTGCAGATAATGAACCCGTCGATCGATTCATCCCCGGCCATGTCGGCGATCGGGCGCACGGCGCCTCCCAGCTTCTCCGCGTTCATCTGAGCCCGCTGCGCGTCATGGTCCCAGACACCGCCGCACTCCACCCCGCGCTCCAGAGCCAGGTGAGTAAGTCCCGGCATGTGAATGTGCCCGGTGCCGATCCATCCGACGCGTGTTGCCATAAGGCGAAGAGTCTATCACGCCTCAGCGCGGAAACCACTGCCGCCAGCGCCCATCGCGCTCGTGTTCGACGAGGCGCAGCAAGGAGTTCCACGTGGCGCGGCCTCGGAAGTAAAGCGGCAAGCCGGTCTCCGGCTCGCCGAAATCGAACAGCGCCGACTCCAGGAGTATCCGCAGAACTCGGCCTTCGAGAGTGGGATCATCGCACCCGCTGACCTCCCGGTAGGCGCGGACGAAGAGAGGCGCGAGCTCAGGAGGCATCAGCGCGAGATCTTCGGCGTGGTCGCCGCGCCCCCCGTCGCTCCAATCGAGAATCGCCGTCACCCTCTGCGGCGACTCCGGGTTATCGATAAGAATATTGGTCGAGTGGATGTCGCGGTGAACGAAGCAGAGATGCTCGGGACCCGGGACTTGGGCCAGCCGCCCGCACCAGTCCCGCGCCCAGGCCAGTTCCTCTGGCGAAAGGTGCCCTGAGGCGACCTCCAGGTCGTGCGCGTAATCGACGACCCAGATCTCGTCCCACTCATGTTTTGGCGGGCCGTGTGCCCGGGGGTTGGCGCCGTGAAGGTCGAAGAGATGGCGCGCCAATTGCTCCGCGATAGGCGTCAATTGCGCGGGAGTCAGGGGGAACGCCCCAAATGGCACACCCTCGACACGCTCATAGATCGTCGCGAGCGTCGGGACGATGTCGCGATCCTCCTCGACCACGAGCAGCCGAGGCGCCGGCATCCCGCAGGCAAGAGCGATAGGGATATTGCGCCGTTCTCCATGGACGTCCCGTTCGTAGGCGGAATCGGTGCAGACCCGCAAGGCCACCTCGTGGGTCAGCCACACGAAATTGGCCTCCCCCAAGAACCGGCTGGGGGCAAAGCCTCTCTCGGAGAACCCGTGCTTGCGCAGAATCGCACGGGCCTGGGAGTCCTCGATTGCGAACCTCTGGCCCATGAGCTTCCATTTTGCATCTTCAGCGACCGCGAACCGCGTTGGGAGAGTCGTCGTCTCACCGAGTCGTGGGCATAAGTGCATCCACCACCGGGCCGGCCCGAGAAGAGCCCCGCTGGGGCGCCGCCGTGGCTCTGCTTGCCGGCGGGGGGATGCATACCGTGCTCGCGCCGAATCTGTCGGTCGGACCGACGTGGCTGCCGCTCGCCGTCGTATCCGTCTTCGTCGCGGCCGGCTGGTTCGCCTACTCGATCGACCGCCAACGGCCGGCGCAACTGCTCGGCCACGCCACCTCGGCTTCCCTCACCTTCTTCATGCTCGCCTCCGTGCTGCTGCTCGTGTTCAACGTCGTCCACAAGCAGGAGGCTCCGGTCGATCTTCTCCGTTCGGCGGCCGCGCTGTGGGTGACGAACGTGATCGTGTTCGCTTCATGGTACTGGCGGCTCGACGCCGGCGGTCCCCATGGCCGCAATCAGATGACCGGCCACGAGAAGGGCTCCTTCCTCTTTCCCCAGATGTCCTTGACGGACGAGAAGCTGGCCGCGATGGGCTATCGGGCCTGGAGCCCGGGTTTCATCGACTACCTCTTTCTCGCCTTCAACACAAGCACCGCGCTCTCGCCCGCCGACACCCCCGCCCTCTCGCGCTGGAGCAAGCTCCTGATGATGACTCAAGCGCTCATCTCCCTGACCGTCATCGTCCTTCTCGCCGCCCGAGCCGTGAACATGCTCTGATCCATATCGTGCACGAGAGGTTTGTCTGCGGAACGCCGGTGTTACGTCCGAGGCTTCCTCGCGCACGAGACACGGCTGATTGAGGAGCGTCGCGAGACGGGAAGGCCGGTATTTGGGCGACGTCGGATAGCTCTTAGCGGCGTCGCGATGGCCACCAGGCTGTGAAGTCGCCTGCTCCGCTGTCACATTCGCCGAGGGGCACAACGCCTTGCCCGTCGATCTGGTCGACCGTTCCATGGTCTTCGAACATGACGGTCCCTCGGGTGTTGTCGTACTGAAAGGAGGCGTAGGAGTCGGGTTGATGGGTGATCTGAGCGGCCTTCCCGGTCCTGGTGTCGAGCCGGAAGACCTGCTCGGTGTCGGCCATGACGTCCTTGGGATTGGAGCCCAGCTTTTCAAAGAACACGAACCGGCCATCCCGGGACCAGGCTAGCTGCGACGGATAGACGTTGCGGTCGACAATCTTCGATTGCCCGGTCGAAAGGTCCACAAGGTACAGGATCTGCCCATGGCCATCGGCGGTAGCGGCGAGCCTGCGGCCGTCCGGGGAGATTGCCGTCCAGTAGCCCTCCACATCCCAAGGCAGTTTCAAGCTCTTTCGCTTCCCGCCTGCGAGGTCCCGAACAAAGAAATGGGTTGGATGCCCGGCGCCGTCGGCCGGCTCATCGCCCGCCCGCTGCAGAAGCACTTTGTCGTCGGGCAGCCAGAAGGCCTGCTGATACCAGGTGTCTCTCGTCACGCGCATGACAAGGCGGAGATTCGCATCGAGCAGAACGATATCGGCCGGTTCCGCGCCTTCCCCGCGTTCGAATCCGGTCCACTGACGACGGGTATAGATCTGGGTCGTGAGCAGCCGTCGGCCGCTCT
>DATJYD010000047.1:0-4710 GCA_035499755.1 Fimbriimonadaceae bacterium | reverse complement strand
GCTGCCGACGGGATTCACCGCGGATTCGAGATCGTGGCGGTCTTGGCAGTGCGGCGAGCCGCCACCGCTTGGCCTCACGCGGATGCACGGTGCGCTCAATCCAGGTTCGCTCAGGCGCGTCAGGAGTTCCAATGACAGGGAATTGATTACTGCCTCGGACCCGGTCAGTTGGCTAGCATTGAACTTACTTCCGGCGTACTCGATGCGCCGTTGCTAGGCCTCACTGGGTGAAAACAGACGCAGCACTGCGATACGAGGTCGTGACTCGCGAAGACTATTCCGACGTCACGTACATGCTCGAAGTCAGCCATCCGATGATGGCCAAGGCGGCCAAGCCCGGCCAGTTCGTGATCGTGATGTCCCACGAGGAGGGCGAACGCATTCCCTTGACGATCGCCGATTTCGACCGCGCGAAGGGCACTATCACGCTCGTCATCCAAGCGGTGGGCAAGACGACGCGGGAGATGCAGGGAACCTGCAAGGCAGGGACCCATCTTCACGCCCTCGTGGGGCCGATGGGAATCCCAAGCCCTCTTTCCGATGCCAACAAGGTCATCTGCGTTGGCGGCGGACTGGGAGTTGCGCCGATCTTCCCCCAGGCGCGCGGCTTCAAGGAAAACGGCGCCTACGTGATCGGAGTGCTCGGCTTTCGGACCAAGAACCTGGTGTTTTGGGAGAAGAAGTTCCGAGACTGCTGCGACGAGTTGATCCTCTGCACCGACGACGGCTCGGCGGGAATCAAGGGATTCGTCACCGACGGAATCAAGCTGGCGCTGGAAAAGCACCCGGACGTCGACGAGGTCGTGGCGATCGGCCCGCCGGTAATGATGAAGGCGAGCGCGGATGTCACGCGGCCCCTTGGCATCCACACCGTCGTCAGCCTCAATCCGATCATGGTCGACGGAACCGGGATGTGTGGCGGCTGCCGGGTGAAGGTGGGCGATCAAGTGAAGTTCGCCTGTGTCGACGGGCCGGACTTCGACGGCCACAAGGTCGATTTCGACGATCTGGTGATGCGTTTGCAGCGCTACAAGGAGGAGGAGCATGCCGCCATGGAGCGCTGGTCGGAGCATTGCCGAATGGCGAAAATGCAGGGGGGTGTGGGCGAATAGGTGAATGGGTGAATTGGGGAAAAAGGGTTCAGACCCATTAACCCATCAACCCTGTAGCCCATTGACCCATTGACCCATTAACCCAAGTGCGTCATGGCAAAGAAACGAACGGTTAGAACGATTCCGCAGCTTCGGACTCCGGTCCGGGAAGAGCCGCCGGCCGAGCGGGCGCGCAACTTCGCCGAAGTGAACTGCGGCTACACGGAAGCCGAAGCCCTGCTGGAGTCGGAGCGCTGCCTTTTCTGTCCCGATCCCGCCTGTATCGAGGGTTGCCCGGTCAGCATCGACATCCCGAAGTTCATCCAGAAACTGGGCGAGAAGGACTTTCGCGGCGCCTACGATTCGATCTCGGCAACCAATCTCCTGCCCGCGGTCTGCGGGCGCGTCTGCCCTCAGGAAAACCAATGCGAAGGCGTCTGCGTGGTCGGCGAGACTCTCGAGCCGGTTGCGATCGGCCGCTTGGAGCGCTTCGTGGGAGACATGGCGATCCGCGAAGGCTGGACGAATATCCCATACATCGAGGAGACCGAGTTTAGGATCGGCATCGTCGGCTCAGGCCCAGCCGGGATGGCCTGTGCGGCCGATATGGCGAAAGCGGGCTGCAAGGTCACCGTCTACGAGGCGTTCCACGAGCCGGGCGGCGTTCTGAGATACGGGATTCCCGATTTCAGGCTCCCGAACTCCGTCATCGACGCGGAAATCGCCAACCTGAAGAAGCTGGGCGTCACATTCGAGTGCAACACTCTCGTCGGGCGGCTTTTCACGATCGAGCAGATGATCGAAGAGCTCGGCTATCACGCCGTCTTCATCGGAACCGGCGCCGGCTATCCCTCGATGCTGAACATCCCGGGAGACTCGCTGAACGGCGTTCTGTCCGCAAACGAGCTGCTGACTCGCTGCAATCTGATGCGGGCGCGGGACTTTCCGAACTTCGACACGCCGCTTCCTCTGGGCAAGCACGTGGCCGTCGTCGGAGCCGGCAACACGGCGATGGATGCCCTCCGGATATCGCTTCGCCTCGGGGCCGAGCACGTTTACTGCATCTACCGGCGATCCATGGCGGAAGCTCCGGCACGCGCGGAGGAAATCCACCACGCCGAGGAGGAAGGAATCGAGTTCCACTGGCTCACGAATCCGGTCGAAGTGCTCGGAGATGAGAAAGGCAACGTGCGGGGGATGCGGTGCATCAGGATGGAACTCGGGGAGCCCGATTCCTCCGGCCGCCGCCGCCCGGTTCCGATCGCGGGCAGCGAGTTCGATTTCGTGACGGATCAGGTCGTGTACGCCATCGGCACGAACGCCAACCCGATCATCGGACAGACCTCGAAGCTGAAGCTGAACAAGTGGGGATATCTGGAGACCGACGAAGACCTGGCCATTTCGATGGCGGGAGTCTACGCGGGAGGCGACATCGTCACCGGCGCCGCGACTGTCATCGAGGCGATGGGAGCCGGCCGTAAAGCGGCCCGGAGCATGAAGGCATACCTTCGAATCCGCGACGGCGCTCCCTACCGGCCGAACGGAACTCTGTTCGGCATCGACCTGCGGGAGCAGAACTTTGCGAGGGTCCGCGCTTGCTGATGAGTTGTCTCAACGCAGAATCGCGGCAGATCTGGCTGGCCCGAACGCGTTTCCGTAGCCGAATGACCTCGGCGGTCCCAACTCTCTCCGCCCTTGCTTCTCCGTGTTGAAAGGAGCCCAATGAAATCCACCACCCTCGATAAGCCCCAGGCGAAAGTCGCGAAGCAGCTCAAAGAGCACATCGTCGAGATCATCAGCGATTCCGGCGAAGGCGCCCAGCGCTGCGGGCAGTCGTTCGGCGCGATCGCCGCGCGAATGGGCCACGGCGTCTGGACCGTGGAGATCATCCCAGCCGAGATTCGCCCGCCGGCCCGGAGCGTGGCCGGGGCGAGCGGCAACCGGATTCGGATCGGAGCCGAGAGGATCACGAACGGGGGCAACGAGACGGATCTCGTCGTCGCCTTCAACGAACAGGTTTTGCTTGGACGAGTCCGGGCGCGCGAGCTCAAAGAGGGAGCGACGATCCTGCTGGAGAGCATGTGGCGGGACGACGTCGATCCTGCGATCGCCACCTCTTATGCCGATACCTACGACAAGCTGGCAGAGGCGGGCTATCGCGTCGTCGAGGTTCCCATGGAAGTGGAGTGCCTGAAGATCGTGAAGGACCCGCGCAAGGGCAAGAACATGTTCGCCCTGGGGATGCTCTGCAGCGTCTACAGCCTCGATCTTCAAGTCGCCCGCGACCAGATCGCTCTGACCTTCGGCAAGAAGGCGGCCGCGGTTATCGAAAGCAACATCAAGTTGCTGGATGCCGGATTCGCCTGGGCCGAGGCGAATCTTCCCTTCAAGTACGAGATTCCGGCGGTGAAGACGAAGGAGCCGCAGATCGTCGTCAACGGAAACACCGCGCTCGCCCTCGGCGTGCTCGCCTCCGGCATGGAGATTTGCGCGATGTATCCGATCACTCCCGCCACTTCAGCCTCGCACTACCTGAGCGAGGCCTTCGAGAAGGTCGGCGGTATCGTCCATCAAGCTGAGGACGAGATCGCGGCCTGCGCGTTCGCCATCGGCGCATCCTACGCCGGCAAGTGCACCGTCACGATCACGAGCGGGCCTGGCTATTCGCTCAAGCAAGAAGGAATCGGGCTTGCCGTTATGGGCGAGATTCCGCTCGTGCTCATCAATGTTCAGCGAGGCGGCCCGAGCACCGGCCAGCCGACCAAGGTCGAGCAAGGCGACCTGCTCACGACGATCTTCGGCAGCCACGGCGACGCCCCCAAGGTGGTGATCGCGCCGAGCACGATCGAGGAGTGCTTCTACTCGGTGATCACGGCGCGGAAGATCGCGGAGACCTTCAATATGGTCGTCGCGGTTCTCTCGGATGCCAATCTGGCGACATCCCAGACGCCGTTCCCGAGGCCGGTTTTCGACGAATCCTGGCTCGCCCCTCCCTTCGACCAGAGCCAGATACCGGACGGACTGAAGCCTTATCAATGGGACGAAAAGACCGGGCTTGCGCGCCGCTTCATTCCCGGCCAGCCGGGCGGCGCTCACACGTTGACCGGGCTCGCGCACGACGTCAATAGCTTCGTAGCCTACGATCCCGACATCAACGAGCAGGGCCTGCGGGCTCGTAGCCTCAAGCTGGCCGCCCTTCAGAAGACGCTCAAGACGCCGCCGGTCTTCGGCGAGGAATCGGGCGATCTGCTCGTCGTTGGCTGGGGAAGCACGCGCGGCGCAATCGAAGAGGCGGTCACGGGCCTGCGCGAAGATGGCTATGAGGTCTCATCGCTCCATTTCACGTTCCTGCAGCCAATGGCGGGCGGGATCAAGGAGATCCTCCAACGATTCAAGAAGGTCTTGGCCGTCGAAGGCAACTGGAGCGACCGGCCGGAGGACGAGATCATCGACGAGTCGAACCGCCGTTACAGCGCCCTGGCGCTGCTCCTCCGCTCCCGCTACTTGGTGGACGTCGACTGCTGGAGCGAAGTCCGCGGCCAGCCGATCAAGCCGAACACGATCCGCCAAGTCATTCTCGAGAAGATGGAGGCTGAGACTGAGGATTGAGGATTGAGAA
>DATJYD010000046.1:0-16465 GCA_035499755.1 Fimbriimonadaceae bacterium | reverse complement strand
CGCCTGCCTGAATCTTCCAGTAGAGGTCGAAGACCTGCTGGCGCGGCGTGCGGTCAGGCTGCGACTTGTCCTGATACAGATAGCGCCAGGGCGCGCGGTGGCACTGCAGGCACCACGACATCTCGAACGAGTTGCCCTTGTACGTGATCTGCATCTCCTCGACCGGCCCGTGGCACGTGTTGCAGTTGATGCCGCGTGAGATATGGATGTCGTGGCGGAAAAAGACGAATTCCGGAAGCTTGTTCACCTGCGTCCAATGGAGCGGCGTTCCGGTCTCGTAGCTCTCGCGCAGAGGCTCGAGCAATGGAGAATTGGTCCAGATCTGCGAATGGCAGCTCATGCAGGTCTCGGTCGCCGGCATCCCCGGATAGGGCGACTTCTCGACCGTGGTGTGACAATAGCGGCAGTCGATGCCCAACTCCCACGCATGGTGCTTGTGAGAGAAGGGGATGGGCTCATCTTTCGGGACTCCGACCTTCGTGTTCGCCGGACTCCGCGAAAGAGCCGCGATCGCAAAGCCGCCCCCGAAAACCAAGATCGCCGATGCGACAAGGCTGAACCGGGCGACCGTGTTTGCGCGCTCTCTAAAGACTTGTGCTGACATGAACTTCCTCGCAACCCCAACGAACTAACGACCTAACCACCGAACCGTCCGGCGACCCATCCCCCTAACGCCCGGTCGACCGCGACCATCAGAAAGAGCGCGGCCAGATAAACCATCGAGTAATGAAAGAGCCGGCTCGCCTTCGGCCGAAGGAGAGCCGTCCCGCCCGACGTGCGCAGCTTGAGCGCCATCGCGACGAGCGGGATGTTGAGCATCACCGCCGAGACCAGATAAACCTGGCCAAGCTGATGCAGCACATACGGAATCGCCGTGACCAGCGCCGTCAGTACCGCGTAAAGGAGAATCTGAATGACGGTGACCCGCTCGCCACGAACCACCGGAAGCATCGGCACTCCCGCCGCCGCGTAGTCGTCCTTGAGCAGCAGGGCGAGTGCCCAGAAATGGACCGGCGTCCAGACCAGGATCACCGCGAAGAGCCACCAGGCGAACGGGTTGAGGCTATTCGTCACCGCCGCCCAGCCGACCAGCGGAGGGAAGGCGCCCGCGGCGCCGCCGATCACGATGTTCTGCCAGGTGCGGCGCTTCAGAACCATCGTGTACACGATCACGTAGAACACGAGCCCGGCAAGAGCGAGCATCGCGGTCAGCAGGTTCGCCGCCCACCAGAGGAGCCCGAAAGAGCCGGCCGCCAGCGCGAAAGCGAAGAGCAGCGCATCGCGGCTGGGGATCGACTGGGTGACGGTCGGCCGCGAGGCGGTTCGCCGCATGGCGCCGTCGATGTCGCGGTCGACCACCATGTTGATCGCATTGGCCGCGCCCGCGCTCATGTAACCGCCGACGAAGACGGCAACCAGGAGCCAGCCACCTGGCCAGCCGCGCGCGGCCATGAACATCGCGGTCATGGTCGTGAAGATCAGTAGGCTGATGACCCTTGGCTTCGTCAGAGAGAGATAAGCCTTCAGATACGCCGCGCCTCTCAACTTCGGCGCGGAATGCTCGACCGGGTGAGATCCTTCCGGCACCTCCAATTCGACTTTGCGCACCCCGCTCGCCATTGCGGCCGCGCCCGCCGCGACAAAGGCAACGAAGAGCAGATCGGCCAGAACCAGATGCACAATCTGCAGCCAATCGGGCGCTTTGAGGACGACGTTGAGGAGGCCAAGAGCGACTTGGACGGCGTAGACGCTCATCATCCGCTGCACCGCGACCTTGACTTCCTTGCTCGGCCGCAAATGGATGAGCAGGCCGCTTGCCAGGAGGAGATAAAGGCCGACGGAAATCGCGATCAGCGGATGGAGAGGCTGCAGCTTGACCATCCAGTTGCTGGCCGGATCCATCGCGGCCGCGAGAACGTCGGGCACCGGCTTCAATGCGTGGCCAAGCGCGCTGACCGAGCCGCTCACCCCGAGGACGCAGATCGCGAAAGCGGCCACCCCGAGGATGTAGGGAACCGCGCCCTGGCCCTTGATCGTAGGCGGCTTGACGCCGCTCAAGAGAAGCGCGGTAAGCGCCAGCGACCCCAGCAGAAAGAAGGTGTTGCAGAGATGGAGCGACATGCTCGCCGCGCGGTTGAAGCTGTCGTTGTAGGCGACGAGCTTGTACAGGACGAGCACCATGCCAACCAACGCTTCGCTGATGCAGAAGAACATCGAAGCGGCCGCCGCCTTTCTCACCGGCTCGCCGGCCTTATAGACCTTCCAAACCCAAAAGAGCAGAATCGCGACGAGGAGGAGCACAAGGCCGCTCGACGCTCGATGGCTGAATTCGACGACTCGCTTCAGGGTCGGGAATGCCGGAATGACCTGGCCATCGCAGAGGGGCCAATGGGCGCCGCAGCCATCGCCGGAGAAGGAAACCCTCACCCATCCCCCCCAGGCTACAACCGCGAAATTGTAGATCAGGAGAATCCAGGCGAATTGAGCGAGCTTGGGAAATCTCACGCCCGCAGCCCCTCATGGGCTGCTGATACGGACAAGCCGCGTAACCCCTTGGGAGGGGAAATAACGCCTTGACCCCGCGAGCGCATTTGAGCACGGCGCCCGTCAGATCCGTAAGAGCATCTCAAAGAAAAACTGGGGTTTAGTTTGACCGAAGCCGAGGTTCGGAGTCAACCTGTTCAGGTGTAGCTATTTTTCGCTAAGGGCCAAGAACCCTATTCGATACGATATATCGGAGTGCGATCATGTCATCAACCCAATAAGCACGTCCCGCGATCCGGTTCGCCCGTGGCCGGCATCCAGGCTAGGCGCCGAGCAGGCTGGCCGTCGCCTCGTCCTTCTCGTGGTTTTCGATAACCAAGTGCCAGAGCCCGCGCCGCGGAACCTGGATCATCGCCGGACTCGTCGTGAAGTGCCCGCCGACTGCCTTGTAGTCCAGTCCGAGCTTGCGCTTATCGTAGTTTTCGTCGTCGACGAGCAGAACCTCCGCTTGACGGATTAGATTCGCCTTGACGGTCTGGCCTTCCTGGGCATTGAAAGAGAATATGACGGCCATGGAGTCTAGAAGCCTATATCTACCACGACGAAGCGGCGCGAGGGAAGGCTTCGAGTTCCCAGCTAGCGGCAATAGAGCCGTATACTCGCGACATGGGCGTCCTGCTCGCTCTCGCGGCTCTCGCATTGGCTCCGGCGCACGACGCGCTCGTCGACGGATTCCGCAAAGTCCCCAACGCCGCGCGCATGCGCATGTACTGGCGCGTTTTCGGTCCGGCTTGGACTCCGCCTGAGATCGACTGGGAACTCGACCAGATCAAGGCGGCCGGGGTCGGCGGCGTGACGGTTTACTTCATGTATCCGGTCGCACCGGACGATCCCGCGAAGGGGATTCGCAACCTCAAGTTCGGGTCTCCCGAGTTCCTCGACTCCTTCCGTTACGCGGCTGAGGCGGCCAAGAAGCGCGGCTTGCGATTCGGCATCAACGGCAGCACCGGCTGGCCCTTCGGAGGACCGGAGGTCTCCGTCGAAGATTCCGCGCAGCAGATTCGCGAAGTTTCCATTGCACGGCACAGCGACCTGACGAAAGGAGATCCCGGTCCCGGCGAGAGAGTCGTCGAGGCGTTTCGAAACGGGACGCCGATCGATCCCGCCCATTTGTCGGGAAACGGAGAGACGCACGAATACCTGGCCGGCCCGACGCGAATGGCAGTCAAGCGTCCTGCCTACGGCGGCGAGGGCCTCGTCCTCAACCACTACGACAGCGGCGCCTTGCGGCGGTACCTGGACAGAGTGATCCAGCCGGAGCTCGATGCCGCCCACGGAATCGTCGAGAACGTCGGTTGCGATAGCCTCGAAGTCTACGGCTCGAACTGGACCGCAGACTTGCCCGAGGTCTTCCGAAAGCGCAGGGGATACGATCTTCTCGTTCACCTGCCAGAGCTGTTCGACAAGGAGTCCGCGGCCGGCAAGGCGGTTCGCTTCGACTTTTGGCGGACGCTCGCCGAACTGACCGAGGAGCGGTTCACCAAGCCCCTCGGCGAATGGTGCGCGGCGCGCCATATCTCATTGGAGATGGAGCCCTACGGAACCCCGCCGAACCCCATGACCGCGGCCCGCTCCATCCAAACGCCGGTCGGCGAGCACTACGAGTGGAAGGGCTTTGCGGTGCAGAAATATGTGGCTTCGATGGCCCACCAAGCAGACCGGCCGATCGTCTCCGCCGAGGCCTGGACCTGGGCGGGACTGCCGAACCGCCTCGCCGATTCCTTGAGCGACCTCAAGCTCGTCAGCGACATGACCTTTCTGCTCGGCGCGAACGATCTCACCGCCGTCGACTTCCCCTATTCGCCTCGATCCGCCGGCTCGCCGGGATGGACGCCCTATTACGGGCCCTTCATGGGCCTGGGCAACTCGCAATGGCCGATGTTTCCGAAGCTCGTCGACTACTGCAATCGCTGCCAGTGGCTGCTTCGCCAAGGAGAACCGGTCCGGAAGGTCGCCGTTTATCTGCCCGTCGAGGACAGCTTCCGCGACGGGCCGGCCGACCAGATGACGCTCGATTTCTATGTGCGCGACCGGCTGGTGACCGGTCAGGCGACGAGCGAGTTCGGCCTTCAGAACTCGCTGAAGCACGAATCCGATCTCGTCCACGGCCTGATCTCGTCGGGCTATGATTACGACGGAATCGACTTCTGGTCGATCGACCGGGTTGCGAGCGTCGGGGCCGGAACCTTGGCGGTTGGCCCGGCCCGCTATCAAGCGATCCTTCTGCCTCATCTCGACACCATGGACCTGCCGGCTCTGGGCAAGATCCTCGAGTTCTGCCGAGAGGGGGGAACCGTCGTCGCGACCGGCCATCTTCCTTCGAGCACCCCCGGCTTCATCGATAGAACTCCCGATTTGAAGAAAGCGATCGTCGCGCTCTTCGGATCAACGCCGGCCTTCGGTGTTCCTAATCCCGTCGGCAAAGGCAGGGCTATCCTCGTCGCGGAAGACGCAGACGCCGCGAGAGCGCTCGCGGATTTCGTCCGGCCGTCGGTTGAGTACGCCGTTCATCCCGAAACGGTGGGATTTCAGCACCGGCGGGCTGCCGGCCGGGACATCTTCTTCTTCGCCAATGTCGGTCCCGATTCCGCTCATTTGGAGATGAAGCTCGACACGGATGCTTCCCGTTGCGAGGTCTGGGATGCGATGTCGGGCGAGATCCGGTCGCTGCCGGCGGGGCACGTTGTCCTCGATATTCCGGCGCGCGGATCGGTGTTCGTGGTTGCCGGCCCGCCAACTCCCGGAGCGCAGCCGGCCGACACTCCCGAAACGGCTGAGCGGCTACCCATCGCCGGCCCTTGGTCGATCCGATTCGAGGGACCCGACGCGCCGAGCCCGGCCGCGGGAGTCGAGTTGGGTTCCTGGACCGAATTGCCCGGCGCGAAGTTCTTCTCTGGTGTCGGGGTCTACTCCACGACGTTCACCCGACCCTCCGGGAACGGCCGCGTCTTTCTCGAACTGGGCGACGTTCGCGAAGCCGCCACTGTCAAGGTGAACGGCGTCGACTGCGGAACCGCGATCGTTCCGCCGTACGAGATCGAAATCACGCAGGCCCTGCATGCCGGCGAGAACCGGCTCGACGTCGAGGTTGCCAATCTTCCCGTGAACCGGTTCATCGGCCTTCCCCGCCCGGATCTCGGGCCGCTTCGCAAGATCTACGGAAATCGATTCCCCGCTCCGGAGGAGCACGATCTGATGAAGGGCGTGCCTGCTCCATCCGGCCTGTTGGGGCCGGTGGAGCTGCGTATCGAGAGGCCGCTGTCGGCGGCGGAGGAATCCAAGAAGCCCGAGCCCGGCCACCGTCAGTGACACCGGCTCTGGCGCAGGCACGGTCCGAATGTTGTCCACATTGCACGTGCCGCCCGAATAGTCGGAGTTGTAAATGACGCCGAGCTGGAAGTAGCTGAGCGTTCCCGGATTGGTGAAGGCCCATTCAGGGTCGTAACCCCGTCGTTCGGGTGAGTCCGCGCCGAGAAATACCAGACGAAGTGGCCATCGTCGGCATATCCAATATGTGTGGGTCTTGCCTGGGACGGGCCTCCAGTCGCATAGACACGCGCAGCTCTCGCGGCTAACTGCCGCTTCCTGGCTTGAACACCCGAGGCTTTTCCGAGCGCCGGACGACCTCTCGAATCGAGCCCTTCGGGATGCTGCCGAACGACTCCGCTTGGATGAGGAGGTTTCCGGTCAGAGTCGCGTCGGTCGGTCCCGCGATCACGGTCTTACCGGAGACATTCGCGACAAGCTGGTTGAGAAGGTCGATCTGAGAGCCGCCGCCGACGATGTGGATCTTGCCGATCGTCTTCCCGGTGATGCCTTCGAGTTGAGCGATCACCTGGGCGCTGCTCGCGGCCAGGCTGTCCAGGATGCAGCGCGTGATCTCGCCGCGCTTCTGTGGCGCCCTTTGGCCGGTTTCCCGGCAAAGCTCTTGAACCCGCTCCGGCATTTGGTCGCAGGGCTGCTGGAATCTCGGATCGTCCGGATCGATGACTGAAGTCGCGGAGTCGCCGGCGTCGCGGGCTTCCGCGTAAAGATCCACATAGGAAGGATCGCCCCAGGCCCGCCGGCACTCCTGGAGAATCCAGAGCCCCGTGATGTTCTTGAGCAGGCGGGTCGTACCGCGCACGCCGGCCTCGTTCGTCAAGTTCAATTCGAGCGTTCTCTCGCTGATGTGGGGCTGATGGGTTTCGAGCCCCGCCAGCGACCACGTCCCGCTCGAAATGTAGGCCCAATCGTCGCCCTCCTCGGCGGGAACGGCGGCGACTGCGGAGGCCGTGTCGTGGGCGGCCGGGACGATAACCTGGGCACCCGAAAGGCCGACCTGGGTGCCCAGCTCGGGAAGGATCTCCCCAAGGGCGGTTCCCGGCTCGACGATCTCCGGAAACAGACTCCGGGGGAATCCGCACTGCCCGAACAGTTCCTCATCCCAGGATCGATGCTGGGGATCGAACAGCTGGGTCGTACTCGCGATCGTCAGCTCGCAGACCTGCCGCCCGCACAACCAGAAGTGGATGAGGTCGGGCATCATGAGGAGCCGCTTGGCCCGACTCAGGATTCCCGGCGCGGCGATCTCGTGCGCGGCAAGCTGGAAGATCGTGTTCAGGACCATGAACTGGATCCCGGTGCGCTCATAGATTCGCTCGCGTGGAACTCGTTCCAACAGTCGCGCCGCTGCCCCTTCGTTCCGGGGATCGCGGTAGTGGTGGGGTTGGTCCACCATCAAGCCGGCCTCGTCGAGCAGCCCATAGTCGACGCCCCAAGAGTTCACGCCGACGCTGTCGATGCGGCCCCGCTCGCCCGCCATCTTGAGGCCGCTCAGAATCTCCTTCCAGAGCCCGATCACATCCCAGTAGAGACCGGTCGGCAGCCAAGTGCCGCCGTTCGGAAAGCGATGGAGAACCTCGACCTCGAGCTTGCCGTTTTCTATCGTGCCGAGGGCGACCCGCCCTCCGGAAGCGCCGAGATCGATTGCCACATGCCGGTTCATCGGCTTCTATTCTATTGGGTACCGCCCGCGCCTCGCTCGTCCCCAACCTCCTCTCCCGAGTTACAATTGACGGCCGGAGGGAGGTCCGAGGGTTAACGACCCTCGGCACACGGCGTGTCGTGGGTTGCCAACCCACGAATCCAGGCTTCGGAGGGGAATCCGCGGAACTCGCTCGGGACGAGCGAGGCACGGTCTGGAGCTCCGGCGATAGATCTCCGACAAGGCTTTCGATTGGCGAGCATCCGGGCATACAATAGGGTTATGGGACGCGGTCCGAATTGGGCCCGGCAACTAATCCCCGTCGCATTGGGAATCGTGACCCTGTTTGCTTGGCCCGTCCGCGAGGTCTGCCGCGCCAGTCCACGGACGGCTTGCTTTTCGAACCTGAGACAGCTCGGACTCGCCGTGAGCATGTACTCAGGCGATTTTGACGACCGCGCGCCTCTTCGCGATTCCTGGATGGACGATGTCGGCCCCTATGTCAAGAACGGCCTGCTCTTCCATTGTCCGACGGTCGAGGGCCTCAACCTCTATGGCTATGCTTTGAACGCCGGCGTCAAGAGAATCGATGAGCGCTACGTTCACCCAAACACGACTCCGCTCATCTACGACTCGGTGAACCAGGCTCGGAACGCCTCCGATCTCGTGACGAGCCTTCCCGAGCCGGGTCGCCATGACGGCTGGGACAACATGGTCTACATCGACGGCCATGCAAAGTCGATCCGTCCGAGCGCAGGGAGCGCGCCGTGAGCCATCCTTCGACGCGTTTCTGGAACGGGACCGTTGGCGAGGTTCTCGCAATCGTTGCCGTCGTCATGATCCTCGCGGCCATCTTCTTTCCGGTAACTGGTGGGGGCGGACCGAGTTTGAGAGCGGCTTGTATATCGAACGTCAAGCAGTTGGGGCTCGGGATCCTGTTGTACTCAGAGGACTGCGATGAGCGAACCCCGCCGCGAGACACTTGGATGGACTCGATCCAGCGCTGGGTCAAGAACCCCGGAATCGATCATTGCCCCGCAGTAAAGGGCGCAGATCTCTACGGGTACGCCTTCAATCCCGCAGTCACGCGGATGAACCGACCCAGTGACTCGACGACGCCTCTGGTTTACGACTCGGTCAACCTGGCAAAGAACGCCTCCGACTTCGTCACCAGCCTGCCGGTTCCCGGCCGCCACAGCGGTAGGGACTCCATCGTCTACGCCGACTGCCACGTTAAGGCCGTGGACCCGACGGGGAAGGCCGCACCGTGAAACAACGGCTAGTCGAAGGATTCATGGTCCTTCTGATCGTCGCCGTTGTCACCGCGATCTTCTTCCCGTACTTCGCCCAATCGAAGAAGAGCGGCCCGATTTCCTGCCTTTCGAATCTGAAGCAGCTTGGCTTGGCCCTTATGGAGTATGGCGACGATCACGACGGCAAGCCGCCGCCCCGCGATTTCTGGATGGACGCAATCTGGGATTACACGAAGAACGAGAAGATTCTGCATTGCGATAAGGTTCAGGGCGCCGGGCTCTACGGATACGCACTCAACGCGGGGGTGAAGTCGTTTGGCGTGCCGTCTGCTGACAAGACGCCCCTCGTCTACGATTCGGTGAACCTCGCCCGCAATGCTTCCGACCTGGTGGCGAGCCTTCCCGACCCCGGCCGGCATAACGGGTGCGACTATGCATGCTACTTGGATGGGCACGCACATTGGATCCGCCGGCCCGCCGAGCCCACTGCCGCGCGGTGAGTCGCGCCTTGAGGATGACGGCATCTACCCCCCTTGAGGATGACGGCATCTACCGCGCGATGGAGGGCGCGGACTTGTCCGCGATCCTCGAATCGAGTCGTGGCGCTCGCGCGTCGGTTCTAGCATGAACAAGCTGATCGGAATCGCCGCCCTGTTCGGCCTCGCCGCCGCCTCCATCGCCACGCTCCTCCCGAAGGGCGCCGACGTCCGCCTCGCCTTCGACGACGGCCTCACCTCCAGAACCGCCCGCGTCGGCGACAAGGTCAAGTTCCATGTCGTGGACGACGTTGTGGTCGACGGCCAGGTGGTCATCAAAAAGGGCGAACCGGCCGAGGGGACGATCGTCGATGTGGCTCGCGGCCGCCGGTTCGGAGTCAATGCTCGCTTGCGGATTCGGGTCGACCCGATCGCCGCCTCCGACGGCACTCTCGTCCCGGTCGCTTCGCGCGACCGAGGAAAGGCGACCGGAAATGGAACCGACCAAGCCGCCGCGGCTTCCGGCGCGGGCATGCTCGTGCTCGGTCCGATCGGCCTCGGCGTCGGCTACTTCGTGACCGGTAAGGACGTCACGATCGAACCTGGCGACACGCTCTCGACCGTCGTCTCGACGAACACCGAAGTCAAAACGTCAGTCGTTCCAGCAAGCGGAGATGACGCCGCGAAAAGCGCTGGCCGCTCGTAGAATCGTGTCGCGATCCCCGGCGCCCTGTACGGCCAGTTCGATCGTCGATCCCGCGTCGTTCAACTGGGTGCGCGCGATCCTCATCCCGGCTTGGCTCAGGACGGCGAGGACGGCCGATATCTCCGTTCCTTCGCGAACCGACAGCAGGAGTTCGCAGGGGTGGCCCTCAGGGATGTAGCGTGCTTCGATCCGCTTTACGAGGGCGAGTACGGCCAGCACGAGGAGCGTGGAGACCGCCGCCACGATCATGAACGGGCCGCCCACACTGACCGCCATGCCGATCCCTGCGACCGTCCACATGCTGGCTGCGGTAGTGAGACCTTTGATTTCGGACCCGGAGCGGAAGATAGACCCCGCGCCGAGGAATCCGATTCCCGTCACGATCATCGAGGCGATGCGATTCGGCTCGGTTCCGGGGAAAACCTTACCGGCCTCGCAAAAGAGGATGACGCCGAACACGATCAGCATGTGCGTGCGGATCCCTGCCGCCCGCCCGCCCTTTTCGCGTTCCCAGCCAATCATCCCGGCAAGCACGGCGCCGACGGCCAGCTTGTTCAGGACCATCCCGATGTGTTCGTAGCCAACTCCGTTGACGCCCCACAGCTCTTTCATGGCACCATTTTGCTCCTTCCTGCGCGCGGCCGTCGTGGCTTGATTCAACGCGGAGACGCGGAATCAGCCCTTTCTCCGCGTCTATGCGCCTCTGCGCTGAACTTCCCAGAGGAGGAACGGTCATCCGATCATCCCAGCCGGCCGTCGTCCCCCAACGCCCCGGCCTATCGCGAGTAAACTCCCCGGTCATGAGAATCGCCGTCCTTCCCTTTAGCGCCCATGAGGGCACCAAGCCTGCTCTCGGCCGGCAATTCGCCGTCTTCGCGGGCGATCAGATCCGGGCGGCGACCGAAACCGAAGTCAACAACGTCAGCTATCTCGGCCAGCAGGACTCCGGCGACGGGGTTCAGAGAATGGGCTTCATTAATCTTGGCGACAGCATGCTGGCCGACGAGCAGATCGGAGACCTCGCGAAGCAGGCCGATGTCCAGCTTGTGATGGATGGCACGATCAAACAAGAGGACGACAACTTCGACATGCGGCTCCGATTCCACCATATCGGGGAAGAGACCCGCGTCGTCGACGAGCAATACCAATTCACCAAGCCCGAGATCTTCCAGTACCTGCACAAGCTGGTCAAGCGGCTGGCTTCGGAGGCCGGCCTCGAGCTTCCCGAGACCCTGTCGGATGAGTCGATGGAGTTCGGAACCGACGATCCCGAGGCCTTCCTCGAGTTCCTGCTCGGCTATGACGCCTTTACCTACATCCAGCAGGCGGAGGGTCGGGTCGTTCGCGAATTCTCGCCGGAACCCGCCCTGCAGTCGCTCGTGAGCGCGGTCGAGGCCGACCCGGATTTCCTCGCGCCCTACGAGGTCTGCGTTGAGCTCTGCCGAGCCTGTGCGCACTACCGCCTCGGGAGCTTCGAGATGCTTCGCGATGCCTTGACGAAGCTGACCCAGCTCGTCCCCGACGAGTACCGCGCGTGGTTCGGGCTCGGCGAGATCCATGGCGTCGTGAACGACCATGGCAAAGCCGCCGACTACTACGAGAAGGCCGCCAATCTGAAGCCGGAAGAGTCGGCCCTCTGGACCAAGCTGGGACTCGCCCAGCTCTCGGCCGGGATGCCGGTGAACGCGGAAAGGAACCTGAGGAAGGCACTCGACCTGGAGGGGGACGACAAACCGTCCTCCGACTTCCTCGCGATGGTCCTGCAGCAAACGAACCGCGCTCACGAAGTGCCACCGATCTGGAAGGCGGTCATCGACAAAAACCCCCAGAACGCCGCCGCCCACGGCAAGTACGCGGTGTCGCTCGTCCAGGCGGGAAGAACGGAGGAAGGCGAAAAGGCGTTCGAAAACGCTCTCGAAACACTCGAGGACAATACCGTCGTCAAACGCTTCTACGCGCCGTATTTGGCTTCTAAGGAAGAATACGATCGCGCGATGGACTTCTATGAAGACTGTCTGGACGCTTCTCCGGCCGACATTCAGACCCTTCTCGAATACGCCAACACGCTGAAGAGCGCGGGCCGGGAGTTTGAGATCCCGAAGGTGCTGAAGGACGTTCTCCAGGCCAACCCGGATCCCAATACCCGCGCCCAGACTCTGGCTTGGCTGATCGAACTGGAGCAGCCGAAGCGCGTGGAATCGGTTCAGCATGCGGAAGCGAAGATGAACGAGGGCGACTTCGCCTCGGCGGTCCGGGAGCTGAAGCCTCTGCGCAATTGGCTTGCCGACTACTGGAAGCTGTGGGCTCTGTTGAGCGCCGCGCACAACCGGCTGGGCGAATCGGAGGAGGCAGAGCAGGCGGCAAAGCGGCTTCTCGAGCTGTTCCCGGGTTGCGAGCCGGGCTACGGCGAACTGGTCAACGCCCTGTCCGCGCTCGACCGAAACGACGAGGCCTACCAGATCATGCGGTTCGCCGCCAGCAACATGCCGAGTGCCCTAGGAATCCACATCAATCTTGCGCTCGCGGCCAAGCGGGCAGGGCATACCGAGGAAGCCCGGTCGTTGGCGAGGCGCATCCGGGAAGCGATCGGGCCGAATCAGGATCTGGAACCGGTGCTCTCCGAGATCGAGGCCTAGATGCTGCGGTTCAGCCGGCCCAAGGGTCCGGGATTCGGGATCAGCGGAGGCTTTTACCTTTCCGTGCTGTCGACTCGGGCGGTGCTGCCTCCGTTGACCCAGGTCTTGAATCCGGTTGGGGACGCCGGAGCCCTCATCGGTTTCGGGGTGCCCCTCGCGCCCGACTCGACCAAAGACTCTCTGGCGGCGCCGATGGCCCGAGGCGCCTACGGGCTTGCTTCCAAGGATCGCAAGACGGTTTTCAAGATGCTCGTGATCAGCAAGGAGGAAGCCGGATTCGATCCTGAGGCGGTCGCCCGCCATTCCGCGTCGCTCGGGATTTCCGGGGAGCTTCTCAACCGAATTCGCGCGGCCTGGACGCTCATGCAACTCCGGTTCGAATCGCACGATCCCGACGTTTATCCCGCTTTGGACTTCCTGCTGGGTCTGGTGGGAAAGCTCGCCGTGCTGACCGAAGGAGCGATTGCGGATCCGATCAGCCAGCGGTATTTGCTTCCCGGCGAGCTGTTCGCGCAGCCCCGTGTGAATCCGCTCGTCGACGCTCGCGAGCATGTTTCCGTCAAACTCCTGGGGAGCCCGGCCGGAGTCCACGCCCTGACCCGCGGCCTCCAGAAGTTCGCCCTGCCCGAATTCGAGATTCAGGGCCTCGCGCCGGGATCCGAGATCGAGGCGGAGCGATTCCTCTTGGCTGCCTGCCAGAAGGTCCTGGAGGGCAAGCTGGCGCACCTCGGCCAAAGGATCGGTAAGTTTCAGGTCGCCAACGGCGGAAGTGACCGGGGGCTTTGGGAGGGGATTCCGTGCTACGAGCTGCTACCGCCGGCATCCGTTACGGCATCCGCGGCGTTAAAGAGCTAAAGATCTGACGCCGACCCGTCTGTGGGTTAGACAAAGGGAATGAACGCACATGCGAAGTAGTCTGGGAATCTCTGCCTTTGCCCTGGCGGGCCTGTTGACCTTGGCCTCGGCCACGGCTTTGGACGGCGCCGTCCTGAAGCGAATCGCGAAAGTGGGCGATACGCTCAAATATAAGACCAAGGCCGATCTGGACCTGCGCGGCTCGACCGCCTCATTCTCCTATGAGATCACAGAGAAGGTCACCGACGTCAAATCCGACGGCACCTATACCTACGAGTCCAAATCGACGCAGGGAAAGATCGCCTACGGCGGCCAGACTTCGGCGCAGGCCGACGCGGCATCGACGCTGACCTGCACACCCCAAGGCAAGCTGGTCCTCTACATCTCGAGCCAGGACGATCCCAACATCTATCGCCTGCTCAACCTGGAGTTGCTGCACTTTTCGACGGATCCGGTGAAGGTGGGGGATAGCTGGGACGTCTCCCTTCCCAAGGATGATCGAGGGGCGGTCGATGTCAAGGGGACATGCAAGCTGGAGGCTGAAGAACAGACGCTCGGCCACGACACTTATCGCATCCACGTGGAGCTCAAGGAAGGCGTCGACCAGAACCCGGCAAGCGAGGACGCCATGTACTGGATCGACACCAAGGATGGCTCCCTCGTCAAGCTCTCGGGAACCTGGACGAACGCCCCATGGCCATCACCCATCGGCCCGGCCACAACCAAAGTGACCATGATCAGGGAGTGATGGGTTGCCGTGCTCTTTGGACCGATCGGACGGATCGCCCGGACTTAATCAGGGCCGGCCGGCACGCTTCGATTAGGCAGGGAAGAAGCTCGCAGTAGGTAACGCCATCACGTCCGATGGTAAAGCGGTAGATCGCGGTCCGAGCCTGGGCCGAATTGGGAGGGTCGAAGACGAAGTTGCCCATCGAGTAGGCGACGACGGTGTGGCCGATTCGCTCGACCGGCTGAAGCACGTGTGGATGGGCGCCCAGGATGAGATCGGCGCCGGCGCGGGCGATCTCGGAGGCCTCCTCTCGCTGGCGCGCGGAAGGCCGGGGATCGCCCTCGATCCCCCAATGCGCGAACACCACGACGACGTCCGCTTCCGATCTGGCGCGCGTCACGGCGGCAGCGATCGCGGCTCGGTCGTAATACACGATGCCGGGGGCGTCGCCCGGTGCGCTCTCGGGAAAGTCGGAGAAGCCGAGGAAGGCGATGCGGATGCCGTGCCTTTCGACGACGGCCGGGGTCGTCGACGAGCCGAAGACGGCGATGCCGGCCGACCTCAGGGTTGAGAGCGTCTCCGAGAGGCCGGGCCGGCCGCAATCAAGGGTGTGGTTGTTCGCCACCGTGACGAGCTGAATTCCAGACAGGGCGGCCACCCGCTCAGGCGGGCATCGAAATGCGAAGGATTTGGGCAAGACTCTCGGCTGGCGGGTGAGCGGGCATTCGAGATTGGCAACCGCGAGATCAGCCTTCGCCAGAACCCGCCGAACCTTGGAAAGCGGGTAAGCGGTCCCGTGACGCTCGATCTCCTCGCCGACATACCGGTCCAACATGATGTCGCCTACCGCGTCGAGGGTGACGTGGGAAGGGGCGAGCGCGGTGACCGAGCCGTCCGGCTCCGGAGGCACCGAAAGGCGGCTAGTTTCGTCCCGTCCCGCAGGGGCGCCCAATAGGAACGGGACGAGGGCGCACGCCAGCAGCCACATCCGGCTTACTCCTTTTCCTTCGTCTTGGCTTTCGTGAAGTAGTTCGACGTCCAAGCCGGGCGAGGACGGTCTTTCCCATCTTTCAGGGAGGCCTTCCAGGCTTCGTCCGTCATCCGGTCGGCGATCGGAACCGTGAATTCGTAATAGCTGAACACGCAACCCCGGGCGAAGTACAGCTTGCCGTCGATCGGCACGACCGCGATCAACTCATCGGCCTTGCCAACGCCTTCCTCGAGGGCTGAATCCCCGCCCGTGTGGACGTCCGCCACGAGTGCCATGTTCAGGTCGTCGTCCGTTAGGGCTTCGAAGTTCGTGCCGTACTTCAGCATGACCTCGGTCATATCGTAGAACTCGCCGTCGATCTTCCCGATTCGGAGATGCTCGGCTCGCGTCAGGCTTCGGCCCGCGAGTTCCTTGCGCGAAACCGACGCGAAAAAGGACAGCATGTCTTCGTAAGAGGCGAATTGGTCCAACGCGTCTTTGTCGATCAAGTGCAGCTTCTGAAGGGCGGTTCGCGATTGCTTCGACAACGCGAGGAGCCGTTCGTAGACTTCGACGCGCGGCTCAACGAATCCCTTGACGTAAGGCTGCTCCACCTCGCCGTCGCCCATCTCGGACGCCGACTGCTCGCCGTAGAGGATCGTGTCATGCCGGAGTTCGGTCCACGAGGCGAGAGCCGTCGAAAGATCTTTGGTCTGCCATGCCGCGGAGCGCATGAAGGAGGGGTAACCCGCAGGGACCGGCTCCAGCAACGGTCGCAAGGCATCAAGCCAGCTCCAGTAGAGGTTGGATCTCCAGGTCCCGGCAGGAGTGGACGCGAAGTCTGAGGTGAGCCGGGCCCGTTCCGGCCGGTAATCGGACCAGCCAAGCGGATTGTAAGCGGAAGGATTGGCATCGAGAATGCTCGCCGCTCGCGAGGAGCCTAGCACCGCCATGACGTCGAGGCCGGAGGGCATCGGCCGCTTCTCGCCGGTCAGGTTCTGCAGGATCTCCGAGTCCGGGATGTCGCGCAACCCCATGAACCGGAACTGAACCCCCGAGTTGGGCACGCCGGTCCGCTGGGTGATGCGAGCCTGGATCCGCGGCGTGCGGAGGGACCGAAGTGCGGCAACGAATGCCGGGAGCCGACTGGCATCGAGCTTCTGCGTCGACTGAAAGACCTTCAGGGCCGTCTCGCGGACCTCCGACGGCGTGTACATGTTGGAGGCGCCGACGTAAAGCTCGGTCGGGATGTAGATCGCCTGCCAGTCCGCCTCCTCGCGGCTCGTCTTCAGGGCGTCGGCAGCGAGCACGGCCATCCGGATCTGTTCG
>DATJYD010000045.1:0-2215 GCA_035499755.1 Fimbriimonadaceae bacterium | reverse complement strand
CTGAAGAAGTGCAAGAACTTCCAGGGCGTCGTCGATGCCGTCAACGTCACCGACAACCAGTCCGCGATCGTTCGCATGAGCTCGCTCATGGTGAGTGCGATTCTCGTCCAGGAGGGGTTGGAGCCGATTATGCAGCTCACCTGCCGGGACAGAAACCGGCTGGCCCTCCAATCGGAGCTTCTCTCCGCGGGGGCGGCGGGGATCAGGAATATCCTCTGCCTCACCGGCGACCACCAGAGCATCGGCAATCAGCCGGACGCGAAAGGCGTCTTCGATCTTGATTCGACCCAGTTCGTCGCCATGGCCGATGAGATGAGCCGCGGGTTCTTTATGAACGGCGAGGCGGTCAAGCCGCCTCCCGCGCTCTTCGTCGGAGCAACGACCAACCCCTTCGCGGAGCCGTTACCGATGCGGGTCTGGAACCTGGCGAAGAAGATCAAGGCGGGTGCGAGGTTCATCCAGACACAGCCGGTCTTCGACATCCCTCGCTTCGAAACGTGGATGGAAGCCGTCCGCGACGAGGGGCTCGACGAGCAGAGCTATATCCTGGCGGGAGCGATGCCGGTAAGGTCGGCGAAAGCCCTCTATCACATGCGCGACAACGTTCCCGGAATGCGGATCGCGGATGAATATGTGAAGCGGATGGAATCGGCGTCAGAGCCGCAGGAGGAGGGGGTCGCAATCTGCGTCGAAGTCCTCAAGAGGCTCAGGGAGACACCGGGAGTAAAGGGCGTTCATATCATGCCCGTCATGTGGGAATCGATCACCCCGAGGCTGGTTGAAGAGGCGGGGCTGCTCCCCGCCAAGTCAGGCGCCCCATGAAGCTGACTAAGCGATTCGCCCTCTTCGTGGAGCGGCACCCCACCTTGTACAAGTCGTTCCTGCTTCTTGAGAATATGATCAAGAAGCCGGTTCTGCGCTGCCAGTCCTGCGGCCAATGCGTGCTGAGCTATAACGCCTTCACCTGCTGCATGCGCTGCCCCAAGCAGATGCGAAACGGGCCATGCGGCGGCACGCGTCCGGACGGGACGTGCGAGGTCTATCCCGACCGGCCCTGCATCTGGCATCTGATCTATACGCGGTCGGTGAAGCTGGGGCGGGAGCAGAAGCTCTTGAAATACCACGTGCCGGTCGATCGCCGACTCGAAAAGACGAGCGCGATCCTGAACGCGATGGCCGGCAAGATCGAGCCGACATCGCTCGCAAAGGAACTCAAGGAAGGCGAGGACCTGCCCGCGAAACACGGAACGTAAGGCGGTTTGGCGTCCCGCCGAATCTCACCGAGAGCAAACGAGTTTCCTGGGCGTTTACCACGCCCAGGAAAACGCAAAGAACTTCAAACGAGGAAGAGCGTCGTTCACGTACGCTAGACGTACTGTACATCGAACAGCGGTTCGACTGCAAGATGACCAATTACCAGTTTGCTATTTTGCCTGGGTCGGGACGGTCGGCGCGTATTAAAAGCAGCTACTTGGCGTTACCATTTCTGGCAGCGCGATAGGCCTCCAACTCCGATTTCGCTGCTTTGCCGATCGACTCCAGATGCGCCATCCACTGCTTGCGGAAGGGCTTGAGAGTGTCGCGGATCGCCTCCGCGATCGCGAGGTCGCGGAACCACTTGTGGTTGGCGGGAACGATCCGCCAGGGCGCCACTTTGGTCGAGCATTTCGTCAAAGCATCCTCATAGGCCTCCGTGTAGTCGTCCCAAAGCTCCCGCTCCTTCCAATCGCCAACCGAGAGCTTCCAGGCCTTTGTCGGATCCTCCTCGCGCGCCAACAGCCGCTCCTTCTGTTCATCTTTCGAAATGTGGAGATAGAACTTCAGAATCGAGGTGTTCGAGTCCGTGAGGAGCCGCTCGAACCGATTGATCTCGTCATAGCGGTCCTTCCAAACGTCCTTCGCCACGAGCTTGTGGACGCGAACCACAATAACGTCCTCGTAGTGGGAACGGTTGAACATCGTGATTCCGCCGACGCCCGGCGTCTGTCGGTGGATGCGCCAAAGAAAGTCGTGGGCGGCTTCCTCCGCAGTCGGGACTTTGAAGTAACTGACACGTGTGCTTTGCACGTTCACGTAGCTGAGCACGCGGTTGATCGCTCCATCTTTGCCCGCCGTGTCCCGGCCCTGAAATACGCAGAGCAGCGCGGTCTGCTTGGCTGCGTACATCAACTCCTGAAGCTCCTCGATCTCCTCCGCTAGCTTGGCGAGCCGCGCC
>DATJYD010000044.1:0-3037 GCA_035499755.1 Fimbriimonadaceae bacterium | reverse complement strand
CCACTCGGCCGTAGTAGGTCTGCTGGCGCATATCGGCCACTCCGCTGTGAAGGCCGATGCGGACGCGAATCACGAGCCCGTCGGGCCACTTTTCGATGGCCAATTCATCTCGGACGTCTTTTGCGGCGAGGAGGGCCGCGGTCGCGTCGTTGAAGACGGAGAGAGTGCTGTCGCCCTCGCCTTGCTCGACCACATGGTAGCCGTCATGCCGGGTCACGACGTCGTGGATGATCTCCTCAGAGCGAACAATGGCCCTTGTCATCGCGGCGGGATACTCCTCCCAAAGCCGCGTACTGCCCTCGATGTCCGTCATCAGGAACGTCAGCGTGCCGACGGGAGACTTCAACATTCTCTCTACTGACATTATCCACCGAGGGCCGATACATGCCGTCGGCAATCGGCGAATCGGCTGGCTATACTTAACTGTGGACCCGACCGAGACGGCAGATCGCCCAAGAGAAGAATGCGGGGTCGTGGGCGTCTATTCGCCCGGCCATGAGGCGGCTCGCTTCGCATTCTTCGGGCTTTTCGCCCTCCAGCACCGTGGACAAGAGGCGGCCGGGATCGCGGTGAGCGATGGCGACTGCGTGCGGATGCACAAGGAGGTCGGCCTCGTCAGCCAGGTTTTCAACGAGGAGATCCTCGGCACGCTTCCGGGCGAAATGGCGGTCGGCCACACGCGATATTCGACCACCGGCGCAAGCGTGCTCCGCAACGCCCAGCCCCTGTATTGCCAATCGGTGGTCGGAGATATCGCCATCGCCCATAACGGAAATCTCATCAACGCGCGCCAACTCCGCGAGGCGATGGAGGCGAACGGCGAGGTGTTCGAGACAACGAGCGACACCGAGCTGATCGCGAGGATCTTGGTCAAGAACATGGACCGGGGACCTGAGCAAGCGGTCGCCGAGGTGATGCGCCAAGTTCAAGGCGCTTACTCATGCGTCGTCCTGACCCCCAAGATGCTGATCGGTTTTCGCGATCCCGTCGGGATTCGTCCCCTGACGGCGGGCCGATTGGGGAGCGGCTACATGGTGGCGAGCGAGACCTGCGCGTTTGGACCGGTGAGCGGTGTGCCGGAACATGAATTGGCGCCGGGAGAGATGGCCATTATCGACAAGGACGGGATGAGGATCGCCTGCGGCGCTCAGTCGAAGCGGCCCGCGATGTGCCTTTTCGAGTTCATCTATTTCGCGAGGCCGGACAGCCATATGTACGACGCGCTTCTCTATTCGGTGAGAGAGGACATGGGCCGGACGCTGGCTCGCGAGCATGCGGTCGAGGCGGACGTCGTCGTTCCCGTTCCCGACAGCGGCATTCCGGCCGCCCACGGCTACAGCGAGGAAAGCGGTATTCCCTACCGGGAGGTAATGATGAAGAGCCGCTACATCCATCGGACGTTCATTGCCCCCGATCAGCGCATGCGCGAGCTAGGCGTCCGAATGAAGCTGACGCCGCTGGTGGAGCACCTCCGCGACCAGCGCGTCATCCTGGTGGACGACAGCATCGTGAGAGGGACGACGACGAAGCAGATCGTTAGGCTGCTGTTCGAATCCGGGGCGAAGGAGGTCCACGTGCGGATCACGGCGCCGCCGATCGTCTATCCCTGCTTTTATGGCATCGACATGGCGAGCAAGGGCGAGTTAGCGGCGGCTCGGATGACGATCCCGGAGCTTTGCGCCCATATCGGGGCAACCACTCTCGGCTATCTGTCGATCGATGGCGCAGTCGCGTCGGTCGGCAGGGACCGGGCCCATTTTTGCCTGGCTTGTTTCAACGGGGATTATCCGATTCCGATTCCGCCGGGCGCGAAGAAGATCGCCTTCGATCATCCGCCGGATGTCGGACAGATGGCAGCCTACTCGGACCACTAGAGCCCGGATCACGCTCGACGGAGTCACTGGCGAGGCGTTGGAACCACGTTCTCGCAGCGCAACGGAGTGATGGAGTGTCGGAGTCGTGAATCCCACTACTCCGACACCCCATCCGGCATGACTGGCGAGCGCTTCAAAGGGCAAGGCCGTGCCGCTACGGGATCGCTCTTTTCGCCAACAAGGCTAGTCTCCGCTCTTGCCGTAGTTCAGCTTCAGAATGCCGAAGTCACTCAGTCCAACCGATCCGTTGCCGTCGAGGTCGGCGTTAGGGTTCCAGTTGCCGCTGCTCGACGTGCTTCCATAGGCGAGCTTGAGCTGACCGAAGTCGGCCAGAGAGACCGAGTTGTCCCCGTTGACGTCGCCGTTGGGCAGGGAATACGCCAGGCCGCTGACCCCGTTGAGGCCGAAGCTCTGGTTCGTCACCTTCTTTCGCAGCCAATGGGAGGTCTTGACGTAGATGTCGTAGTTGCCCGAAGGAGCTTGGCTGTTGACCGTGAACGCACCGCTCGAATTCAGGGTCGTCGTTTGGGTATCGACAAGAATCGAAGTTCCCGCTTGATAGAGCTTGACGGTGACGGTGACCCCGGTCGGTCCCGGCGGATAGTTCTGCAGGGTGACGGTTCCCGATACCGGACGAGTGGCGAGCACGTTGTACAGCGCGTCGAAGTTGGGCGCGCCCCAGCCGGTCTCGAAGTCCCAGCCGACCGCCGCATTGCTCGTCGCGCCGCTCGGAAGCGTGCCGTTGCTGGAGCCCGACGTGACGTCGTACCAAACATCGGCCCGGCCGTTCATCGCATAGATCAGATTGGCGACCCTTCCGAGGCGTCCGGCCGGACCGGCAACGGTGAGTCCCAAGAGCGCGAGGCGCTGTTCGAGCGTGGCGAAGGACGACGTGAGGTAGGGAGACGAGCAACTCGTTCCGTTGACTCCGTAGAGCCCTCCGTTGTAGAACAGGTAAAAGGCGCCGCCCGATCCATCGGCTTGTGCTGCAATATCGGGCACCAGGCGATGGTTGATCGTCGTCGGTACGCCGGTTCCGACCTGCCAGGAAGGCAGGGTGTTGAAGTTGGTCGTTCCGAAGCTCGAATTGCTCCAGCCGCCACCGCTGCCGCTCCAGCCCAGTTCGCTGATTCGGGCGCCGGTGGTCGTGTTCACGGTTGCGA
>DATJYD010000043.1:0-2937 GCA_035499755.1 Fimbriimonadaceae bacterium | reverse complement strand
GACGCGTCGGTGCGGGTGGCGGATTCGGCGAGGAAAGAGGTCGAATCGAAGCTGGCCGACTCTTGGGATAGGAATCTGTCCTTCCGATGGGACGGCGATCTGCTGAACGTCCACGCGATCGGCAAAGCCTGCCACGGCTCGTTCCCGTTCGGAGGCGATAGCGCGGCCATTCGGGCCCTGCGCTTCCTGAACGAGATCGCGCCCACCAGTTGCGAGAAGTATTTCGGCGATCTGTTCCTCACGA
Source organism: Fimbriimonadaceae bacterium (assembly GCA_035499755.1). Taxonomy (GTDB): domain Bacteria; phylum Armatimonadota; class Fimbriimonadia; order Fimbriimonadales; family Fimbriimonadaceae; genus JAEVZK01. The sequence goes on along the minus strand of DATJYD010000043.1, from coordinate 2,693 downwards.
CCCATCCAAGCGGCCCCGGCCTTGGCATCCACGGGAACGACGAGGTCAGCCATGACCTTACGAACAACCTTGGCATCGTCGAGGTCTCCGACGGAGAAGTGAAGCTGACCTTCAACGTGCGATACCCGACGACCTGGAAGGGCGACGCCCTGAAGTCCCTGTGCGAGGCTCATCTGGCCGAACTGGGGAGCGGCTTCAAGCTGGCCGAGTTTCACGACAGCCCGTCCCTCTATTTCCCCCTCGACCATCCGCTCGTCAAAACGATCTGCGACGTCTACCAGGAGGAAACCGGCGAGGCCCGCAAGCCAGGCGTCATGGGCGGAGGCACCTACGCGCGGGCGATCCCGAACACGGTCAGCATCGGGACCGGCTGGGAGGGAGACGGCAAAGCCCACGAAACGGATGAGCGGCTGAAGGTCGAGCACCTGTTCAAGATGAGCCGCATCTACGCCCACATCCTCTACCGGCTCGCCGTCATGTCGTAGCTCAGATTAGGGGGAAGTCGCCGGGCCATGCCCTGCGCTTCTGCGGTCCTTTAGCGCATCCCGAGACGCCCACGGCGCGGTTCTGCTTGAACGTGAATTGCACCGCTTGAATTCCTCGCTCACGATTCGAGGCGATCAGCCGCTTTCTTACGGCGGTGTCGTAGAGTGAAGCTCGCCTCGCTGACCGGAGTTTCACCGAAAATGATGACCAGGACCGCAGCCCTCCTCGCGATCGCCCTGCCCGTTGCGGCAAACGCCCAAACGTATCGTCTTCTCGATCTCGGCACCCTTGGGGGCTCGACTTCGAACGCGCTTGGAATCAACAGCCACGGCGTCGTCGTAGGGTCTTCCACGACCGCGGGCGGGCTCACGCATGGATTCGTCTTCTCGGGCGGCTCCATGCAAGACATCGGGACTTTGGGAGGGACCGCTTCGACGGCAAGGGGAATCAACGACTCCGGCGTGATCGTCGGCGACGCCGACACCGGCGACAATCATGACCACGCGTTCATCTACGATGGCGCGACGATGCAGGACATCGGGACCCTGGCCGGCGTCACTTCGGAAGCGTTCGCGATCAACAACTCCGGGGGGGTCGTGGGGACGAGCAGCACTTCGACCGTCAACGTCTTCCATGCGATCTCGTATTCGAATGGGGTCCTGAGCGATCTGGGCACGCTTCCCGGCGGCGACTTCTCGTACGCGAACTCGGTGAACGACTCGGGAATCGTCGTCGGAAACTCCAACAACTCGGTCCAAACGGAGAAGGGCTTCATCTATCAGAACGGGGCTATGTCGGACATCGGAACTCTGCCCAACACCAATATGTGCAATGCCCTGCAGATCAACGCGTCCGGCCAGGTCGCCGGCTTCTCGTACACCGCCTCTCTGGGAGAGGATGCGTGGATCAAGTCCGGCGGCGTCTTCACGGATCTCGGCAGCCTTGGGGGCGACAAGACGTGGGCTTACGGCCTCAACGATCTGGGACAAGTGGTCGGCGGCTCGTACGTCAACTCGACCGACTACCACGGATATCTTTACTCGGGCGGCACGATCCACGACCTGAACTCGATGCTGGATGCATCCGGAGCGGGCTGGACCGTCCTCAGCTGCCGAGGGATCAACGACGGCGGCCAGATCGCGGCAAGCGCTACCTTCGCCGGAGGCCAGATGCACGCGGTTCTGCTGACGCCGGTGCCCGAGCCAAGCGCATTGCTGGTGAGCGCCGCAGGAATCGCGCTGTTGCTGCTGCGAGGCTTTACATGTACACGCCTCGGCACGCTCCGACGCAGCGCTGCCGTTTGCCGCTCTTCAAGTGCCGAGGCTAATCCCGGCTGGCTTCCGGGGACGGCGTCCGGCAAGCGCGCGGAAGAGCAGACGAGCCTCGGCATCTCGACTCGCGCAGTCTCCGCGCGGGGTGTGGCCGCGTGCCCGGCATCGGCCAACGGATGCCCCTCAGGCCAAGTCGAGGGCCCCTCGCGTCTTGGTTCCTAGAGTCGGAAAGAGGTCCGGCGGCGGCAGGATTTCGCGCGAGTCCGGATCGAAGCCTGGGCTCGCCTGGCAGTTCTTCTCCAGTTCCTTCCAAAGGCGAGCAGGATCGGCGTGCCGACTACGAAACAACTGCCGTTCTCGCAGGCTCCTTCGACCTCTTCCTGACCGGCGGCCTCGTCGCCCGCACCGTCGGTGATTACCGTCCCCAGCGCGGTGCCGCCGGCGAGGCCTGCCTTGTAGTAAGGGCTGTCCTCGTTGACCATGTCCGAGGTGCCCATGGCGTCGCGAGCCGCGTTTGAAAGACCGAAGCTGGCTCCGTCGCCCACGCCGACGATAACCTGATAGGCCGCGTTGTCTGGGTTGTCCCAGAACTCCCAGTCGAGTCCGCCGTCGTCTCCCGTTGGCCCACCTGGCGTGCAGGTGCCGACGACCATCGGCGGCGACGCTTTGCTCGGAGACTGGAGAATCGGGCTAAGCCCGGATGGGTCCATGAACCCGGCCGCACCGTTCGAGCAATACGCATACAGCCCGATCCCGCCGCCGTAGCCGATGGGGTCGCGGGTGACCCAGCGGCCCGAGGTGGGGTCGTAGTAGCGGTGCTGGCAGAGGTACAAGCCGGTGTCGCGGTCGAACAGATACCCAGCCTGGGCGTTGTAGCCGAAGGGATCGGTTGGCGTGGTCCCGGTCGTCGTCTCCGCGCCGAAGGCGTCGTAAGTC
>DATJYD010000042.1:0-6180 GCA_035499755.1 Fimbriimonadaceae bacterium | reverse complement strand
AAAGATGTGCGTGATCGACGTCCGGCATTCGAACACGGCTTCGAAGGCCGACTGGTGGCTCGCGCCATGGCCGGGCACGGAACCGATGCTCCTCCTCGCGATCGCGAAGCAGATTCTCGACCAGGGGCTTTACAATCGGGAGTTTCTGGAAAAGTGGGTGAATTGGGAAGAGGCGCTGGCGCATATGCGCGACCCGGGAAGAGACGAAAGACAAAAGACCAGAGACCCCGGCGGAACAGGGTCTCTCGTCTCTCGATCTTTCGTCTCTCCAATGGCGGAAGCTCAGCTTCCGCCCTCCGAAGGTTCGTTCGAGGCCTTTATCGCGGCCCTCCGCGAGCACTACGCGTTTGCGACTCCCGAGGCAGCAGCCGAAGAGTGCGGCGTCGACGCGGAAGCGATTCGCGCGATCGCGAAAGAGATCGGAAAAGCCGGCTCCGCCCTCGCCACCCACGTCTGGCGCAATGCGGCAGCCGGCAATTACGGCGGCTGGCAAGTCTCGCGCTCCCTGGAGTTTCTCGTCGTCCTAATGGGCGCGGTCGGCGCCAGAGGCGGAACCAACCTCAACACCGACAACAAGTTCGTCCCTCCCACCTTTCTCAAACCGCCGCCTCAAAAGGTGTGGAATGAGCTGCTATACCCGCGCGAGTATCCGCTCGCGTATCACGAGCCCTCCTATCTTCTGCCTCACTTCCTGGAAGAGGGCCGGGGCAAGGTCGCGGCGTACTTCACCCGCGTCTACAACCCGGTCTGGACCAATCCCGACGGCCTGCTTTGGGAGCGCGTGCTGAAGGATGAATCCAAGATCGAGCTGCACGCGGCACTCACCCCCGTCTGGAGCGAGACCGCGCAGTACGCGGACTATGTTCTGCCGATGGGCAACGGCGCCGAGCGCTACGACCTCATGAGCCAAGAAACCCACGCCGCGAAGTGGATCGGCTTCCGTCAGCCGGTTCAAAGGGTTGCGAGGGAGCGAAACGGCGAGAGATTCCAGTTCACCTACGAAGCGAACCCAGGCGAAGTCTGGGACGAGACCGAGTTCTGGATCGAGCTGTCCTGGCGCATCGATCCTGACGGTTCGCTCGGAGTCCGGAAATACTTCGAGTCGCCCTACCGCCCCGGCGAGAAGATCGGAATCCAGGAGTACTACCGCTGGATCTTCGAGAATGCGGTTCCCGGCCTGCCCGAGGCGGCTGCCGAGAAGAACCTGACGCCTTTCGACTACATGAGCCGCTACGGGGCATTCCTGGTAAAAGACGAGGCCTATGGGACATTTGGGACGAGTGGGACGGGCGGGACAGAGCCTCCAGGGTTCAAGACTCCTTCCAAGAAGCTCGAGCTGTTCAGCCAGACGATGGCCGACTGGGGGTGGCCCGAAGACACGATGCCCGGCTACATCAAGAGCCACGTTCACCGGGGCGAGATGAAGTCCGGCGAGTTCGAGTTCGTGCTCGTGCCGACCTTCCGTCTGCCGACCCTCATCCATACCCGCTCCGCCAACGCGAAGTGGCTTTATGAGCTAAGCAACTCGAATCCGGTCTGGATCCACCCCACCGACGCCGAGAAGCTCGGCCTGAGCACCGGCGATCTCGTCAAGATCGCGACGAGGATCGGCTACTACGTCAACCGAGTCTGGGTGACCGAGTCGATGCGGCCGGGGATCGTCGCCTGCTCGCACCATCTCGGGCGCTGGCGCCTGACCGAGGACGGTACCGACAAGATGGCGAGCGTCAAAGTCGTTCGCGAGGAGACCGCGCCGGGCGTCATCCGCTTCCGCCGGGCCGAGGACATCGCGCCCTACGCGAGCCCGGATTCCGATACGAAGCGCATCTGGTGGACCGACGGCGGCGTCCACCAGAACCTCACCTTCCCGGTCCAGCCCGACCCGATCTCGGGGCAGCACTGCTGGCATCAGCGAGTGGTCGTCTCCAAAGCCGGCCCCGAGGACCGGTATGGAGACGTCTTCGTCGACACCAACAAGTCGATGGAGGTCTACCGAGAGTGGCTTGCGAAGACCAAGCCCGCCCCCGGACCTGGCGGCCTTCGGCGGCCGCTTTGGTTCGACCGGGCCTTGCGTCCCGACGACGAGGCGTACCGCCTTCCGACTTGAGTCCACCTCGACCGTCCGTCCACCGGCTAGAATCTAGGCATAGAACCTGCCCGCCTCCACGATCATGATGCGTTCGACCGGATCATGGCCCAGCATAAGGACGCCGTCTACCGCCAGATTGCGCGGGTTTGCGGCAACTACGACGACGCCCAGGACGTGCTCGTCGAGACCCTCCTCGCCGCCTATCGCGCGATCGACCAGGTCCGCGATCCCGACGCCATGCGCGGCTGGCTCGCGACCATCGGGCGGCGGATCTGCCGGCGGATGAAGGCGAAAGACACTCTTGCCCCGATTCTCGGCTTGCTGCCGGAGGAGGAGCCCTTCGAGACGCCGGCATTCGATGAGGGCATCGAGCAAGGCCGCATCCGCCACTGCGTTCAGGACGCGATGAAGGACCTGCCCGAGAACTACCGCGAAGCGTACATGCTGCGGGATATCGAGGGCCTGACCGCCGAGGAAGCGGCCGAGAAGCTTGGGATCACCGTGCGCAATCTGAAGTCGCGGCTGCATCGGGCCCGCAAGCGCATCCGGGACTCGCTGGACGGCGGCCTCTGCGGCGATGCGTTCGCGGAGGAGTCAGAAGCTCGCGACGATCCGAGCGGGACGCGATAGGTTGCGCAGGATCACGGCTTCGCCGCTAAAGGATGGATAGAGACGGCCGTTTACCGTCACCGATTTGATCGGCTTACCGTCGGGATGCCGGAACCAGAGATGGATCGTCGCCGGCTTCTCCCTGAACGCGGGCGTGATGACCGCCTCGATCATCCCCGATCTCGCGTTCGACCGGTAGCTCACGTCGACCGGGCCAAAGAGAGTCGGTGCGTGCCGGAGCCGGAGCGCCTTGCCATCCGCCATCCAGCCGCGTGGAATGGCCTGTCCGATCTGCAGGTCGTTGCCTTCCTCGCGCAGCAGCATCATCCGCAGCAGCCGTAGCTGCTGAGTGCCCGAGTAGGTGTGGGGCAAAGTGCCTTCGGGGATGCCGGAGTAGACGTGCATGACTTCGACCCCGGCGAAGGTGTCGCGCGAGATCGCCCCCGCCATCGAACCGTAGAGACCGAGGACGGCGCGATCCGGGCGGCCCTGACGCAGGCACGTGAGCCAATAGCCGTAAGTGTAGGCGTGGTCGACGCCGTCCGCGAACTGGCTCATGCCGCAAACGAAACCACCTCTCTGCTCCATGAAGTCCGTCACCCAAAGGGTCCGCCTATCCTCCGGGGTCAGGAACTCGGTTTCGAGCAGGCACGGCGCGACGAGGCCGTAGTATTCCCCGCCCCTGTACTGCGAGCGCTTGAGGAGGCGATGGGTGTCCGGCTCCATCGGGAGGATGGCGAGGCCGTCGCGCTCGATCTTCGCCCGGTCCATCGAGGCGAGGACGTCGCGCCGGTAGGTTTCCGCCTCCTTCGCGATTCTCGCCGCATCCTTGGCGAGGCCGATCGAGCGCAGTTCTCGCGCCGCTGCTTCCATCCCGACCACGCAGTAGGCATCGGAGTAGTAGTCGAACGCCGCGCCCGGATAGTCGCAGTAGGGCTTGAACTTGATCAGGCCGTAGGTGACGCTGTTCTTCGGCTGCTTGCAGGCGATGCGCCGCTCGGCGATGAGCCAGTCGCACGCCTTGATCATGCGCGGCGCGACCCGCTTCAGCCACGCGTCATCGCCGGTGAAGCGGTGGTGCTGGCTCATCGTGAACAGCATCGTGCCCATGTCCGGCAGGCCGTAGTTGATGGTCAGGAGGCCCTTCGGCTGCTGGAAGGTCAGCAGGGAGTCGATGTACTTCTCCGCTTCCTTCGGGTGGCCGTACATGTCGAGCGCGTTGCAGAACAGGAAGGCGCTGTAGGCATAGATCTCCTCGTAGAAGCCGCTTCCGTCGTGGATCTCGTAAATCGGGCCCTTCTTGTCGACGTTCAAGAGGTTGTAGGCCATCCAGGCATGGTACGAGTCGTTCACCCGGGTCTCCGGGGTCTCGATCTGCATGCCGGTGTCGAGGCGCTTCTCCCAAGCCTCCTCGTACTCGCCCATCCGTGCCGCAGCCTCGTCAGCGGTCACCTCGGTGAAACCGCTCCACTTGGCGCTTCGGTCGGACCGCGCCGAACAGCGCATCGGTCTACCTTTCTCGATCTCACCGCTCCATTCGAGGGGCTGATACCCATCTGGCGCGGGACTCATATTGAGGCGCAACTTAAACGGCGTCGGGCTTGCGCTCTGAGTCGTGGCGGCCACGGCGACGTAAGCGCTGAGCGGCATGTCCGGGCTCATGCCTGGCGACCAGCCGAAGACGCGCGCGACGAAGTGAACACCGGCATGATCGAAGCTCATGACGACGACCGGAATCCCTCCGGGGACGAGCCGCTTCGTCACCGGGCACTCCGGGGAGCCGACGCGAACCGCCGGATCGCCGACCTCGAAGAAGGCAGCGGGCATCTTCTCATCGCCGAGCCAGTCCTTCAGCTGGATCGTCCCGTCCCAGCCGACACCGATGTCGTAGGGATGCTCGGGAACGCCGACCACCTCGCGCGGCCGCTCGATTCCGGGCAGCCGCTTGGCGATCGCAGCGAAGGTCGGGCCGCCCGGCCGGGCGAGCATTTCCTTGCCGAGATGGTCCTCGAGCGCATAGGCCCATCTGGCGTGCTCGGATGCGGTCGCTTTCAGCTTCGCGGAAGGAGTCGGGGTCACGAGCACGTCGTCGATCAGGGACGTTCCCATCTCGCCCTTGTCGGAGTAATCGTTGGCGAGCATCGGCTTGGGATAGCCGTCCTCACCTCCGAAGCCTTTGCCCAGAACCAGAGCGGTCGGCGGGCCATCGAAGCTGGGCGGGCGCTCGGTAAAGCTCTCCAGCTTCCACTTCGACGCATTGTCGCTCGAATAGAATCGGAGAACGTCGCGCCCCAACTCGATGCGCACGTAATGCCATGCGTCGAATGGCGTCATTCCGAGGTTGTATTCTGTGTAGACGCCGTTCGTCATCTGGGTCATGTAGTAGCGCCCGCCGTCTATGGACTTGATCCCAAGCTGGCACCAGTCGCCGGCGTCCCAATAAAGAAAGATCGAGGTCGCCCAGCTTTCGGCGGGGGCCGGCTTGATCCGGCATTGGGCGGTGACGTCGTCGGCGCCAATCTTGCGGCTGATATTCGCGTACGTGTTGCGAAATGCGACGATCTTCAGCGCGCCGTTCTCAACCAGGATATCGTTCCCCGATGAAAGCGAGCGATGCCAAGCCCCGTCCAAGTCGGGTCTGTCGAAGGCCTCGTTGATCAGCACGCGCTGTGCAGGCACGGAAAGGAGGGCGGCGGCAAGGAAGGGAAAGGCCATCTCGCCACGATTCTATACCGTTTGAGGTGATCCCGTAGCGGTAGGGCTTGGAGGAGCATCGGGCGGCGAAACCCTATGCGGGCCGCGATTCCAGTCAGGCGAGGGCCCTCGTCAAGTCGCGGCCTGCGCCGCGCCGAAATGGTAGCGCGTCGTAGAACAGGCACGCCAGTTCGACTTCGTAACCACCCTCGTCGAAAGCGCTCTCGGTCGGGATGTATCCTGCCAAGCCGTTCGCATAGGCAACGACGGTAACGCCCTCCGGAACCATCTCCGAGAAGATCTCGGCGTTCACGGCGATCCAGACGGTATCGCCCAGGCGGATCGTCTGAAGCTCGATCTCGGCCACCTTCGGCTGCGTTCCCTCGCGAAGCTCGCGGAGGCGATTCGCCGTCCACTGATCGACCGCCGGCTCGAACTTGTCCGGCCATTCGCGTCGAGCCCACTCGTTCGGCCGGACGCGTTCGGCGTAGGCGAGGATCTCCCGCTCGTCCATCGTCTCGTACTCGAGCAAGACGGATCGGGATTGAACCGAGAGGAACGATGCCGGGTGTTGAGGTATCGGATGCGAGCCAAGCGCATCGGCGAGTCTGGCCGCATAGGAATCGACGATTTCGACGGGAACCCCCTCCTCGGGCGGATTGAGATCGCCGCAGGCGCCGTTGGTCAGCAATAGCATCGTTTCCGGTCCGAGCATCTGCGCGGCCCGGCCGTAGATGTCGCCGGAGATCAGGCGGTTGGCGCTCCCGAGGGCCACACAGTGCATCGGG
>DATJYD010000041.1:0-8233 GCA_035499755.1 Fimbriimonadaceae bacterium | reverse complement strand
CGCAACGCGGCCTGCGCCTCATCGCAGGAAAGGTCCCTGACGACCACGACCTGCGCCGGGCCGTGCTCGACTGCCGCGACGGCGAGCGGGCGGTCATGGCTCAGGAAGCGTCCCCGCAGAGCCGCGGGTTGGGGGGGATCTCGCTCGCTCCCCCGAATCGGGACTGCCGTCAGCTCGCTCCCGGCTTCCCCCGAAGACGCGCCGCCGATGACCAGGTCGTTTCGCGTTTGGACGCCGTCCGGATAGTCGACGACGGCGGTGAGCACATGGGTCGACCGGGGGTCGTGGCCGGGAATTGCGACACGGCCGCCCTCGAACGGCAAGGCCTTGCCGTCGAAGGTCACGGAAACCCGATTGGGATGCACGCCCAGAATGCTCTCGAACGTCACGCGCGCCCAGGCGGCCCGTCCCCTCGCGTCACGCTCGAGAACGAGCTGCACCTCCGCGGGCGGCCGCGGCAGGTTGATCCATTGCCGCGCCAGCGCGACCTCGCCCCCCTTTTCATCGAAGGCCCGGGCCACGAGCTCGTGGGGCTCGAATTCGGTTCCGAAGTCGACTTCCCGCGTCCAGGGGGCCTCCGAGAGGCGGCCGAGGGCTCGTCCGTCGAGCTCGAACTCGACCGCGGCGACCGTGTTCCCCACGATGACCGTCACGGGCCGGGTACCGACGATGAGACCCAGGAAGAGGGAGGCGAAGGCGATCATTCGGGCGGCGCGGCGCCCCCGGGGCTAGCTCGCGGCCGCGCGGCGCGTCGAGGACTTCTTGCGGATCGACGCCTTCGGTTTGGCGTGCAGCGTCGTCTTGGCGATCCACGAGGCGAAGGGCTCCGAGGCCTCGTCCACGCGGTAGGCCAGGATCTCCGGAAGCTCGTAGGTGTTGATCTCCTGGATCGTCTGCCGCACGGCCGTAAATTCCTTGCCGGTCGTCTTGATGAGCAGGAGGAACTCCCCGTCGTCGCAGACCCGTCCCTTCCAGCGATAGATCGAGTGCACGTTGGGGATCAGGTTGACGCAGGCGGCCTGGCGGCTTCGGATGAGGGCGTGCGCGATGTCGAGGGCCTGGTCCTCGGTGCCGACCGAGGTCACCACGACGATCAGGTCCTGCGCGCGCATCCGTGCTTCATTCCAACCTTACGCCGATGGGAAGTCAAGCGGGCGAGGGAAGACGCGAGGGCGAGCGCGTGTTACCATCCGTCCTCGATCTTTGACGAGAGCGAATCCCGTGGGGGCGAAACGGCTTCGACGGGGACGACTGCGCGAAAGGTTGCATGCCGAGGTCTCACCGTCCTCGTAAAAAAGGTGAAAAACAGTAGCTGCGAACAACAGCAACTTCGCTCTGGCTGCTTAATTAAGTAGCCTCGTTGGTCGGAGAGCGCACCCGCCGCGCTTCGGCCGACGTCGCGAAATGCGGGTGTAGGCGCCGCGGACCCCCGGACGCGGCGGCGAAACTCATTCGGGGTTGCCCTTCCGCCGTTTTGCCTCTTCTCGAGGCGGCGGGGCGAGAACCAAGAAGAGGCTGAGCATGGAGTGGCCTCTCCCGTAGCGCTTCCGGACGCGGGTTCAACTCCCGCCGCCTCCACCATTGCACTCGTCAAGACCTGCCTGAGGAGCCGCTGTTGCTCCCGCACAGCGTTGAGGGGCGACCGAGCGAATTGCGTCATAACGATAGTAGAATGCTATCGAAGTGATGCCATGCCCAAAACCCTGACCGTCCGCATCGACGACGCCACCTACGGCCTCATTGCGGAAGCCGCCGCCGCCGAGAATCGCTCGGTTTCGAATTTCATCGAAACCGCGGCCCGGCAGAGGGCGGTCGCCGAGATCTTCGTTCCCGACGAGGAAATGAACGAAATTCGCTCGAATCCCACTCTCCGGAAGAGGCTCAAGAGAGGCCGTCGGGAAGCGGCAGCCGGCAGGGGCCGGTTTGTCTGAGTATCGTATCTTCGAGACTTCGGGCTTCCAGCGCGACCTGGTTCATCTGGGGCCGGGAGCGGCCAGAAAAATACAGACCACTCTGAGAGATCGCGTCTACCCGGTCCTCCGGGCGGCACCTCGCTCAACGCCATCGGCCGCGCGCCTGAAGGACTGGGATCCTCCGACCTGGCGGGTTCGGGTCGGTCCGTGGCGAGTTTTCTTCGAGATCGACGACGAGAAGCGCGTCGTTTTTCTGACAGCTGCCGATCACCGAAAGGACGCGTACCGATAGCCGCTTTGGGCCGAGCATGGAGTGGCCTCTCCCGTAGCGCTTCCGGACGCGGGTTCAACTCCCGCCGCCTCCACCATTCCAAGAATTCGTCCCTGATCCGAAAAGCAGTCACCGGAACGGGCAATCGGGTCCCGTCAGTTCGATCCGAAACGACCGGTCCGTCCTTCGGTTACAAGCACCGGCCCGATCGGTGAGGAACTTCCTTTAGCTTCGCAACCTAGATCACGCCCGCTTTTTGGAGAGGGAGGATTACCGTGCTGTACAGCGGCTCGGCCAAATAGCCGAGGTACGCTTCCATGATCGCGAAGTTAATTCGCGGCAGCGCCTGTAGATAGTCCCAGTTCGGGTGGTAAATCGTCGAGAAGCCAAAGCGGTTAGGGTCCACGAATACCGCATGCTGGGTCGCCGTGACCAGACCGTCCACTGTCACAAGGGGAAACGCATCGTCTTTCTTAGCCTGTTGATACCCGCGTATCGCGCTCAGGGTTCTTGGCCCGCAGATTCCGTCTACCATGAGAAGAAAGGGCATACGAAAAGAGTTCATCGCTCTTGCGATTGGACCCGCCCTCTCCAACAGAGTGCTCGATTTTCAGGAAGACCATGCCATCTAAGCCCGATGAAATTGGAACTGCCATGGCAGATGACCTCGTTGTTACGTCGCTTCTCGTCGCCTGCGAGCTCGCGTCTGGAACAGTGGCTTGCGATACCGGCCTGAGGCCGACTCTTCGCCCGCCCTTTGATCATAAGACCGCTTCCGACACGCGAGCCAGCCTTTCGCCGCGAATATCTGCTCGTTGTCTGTACGGCTGGTTTCAACGCATGCGATCTATCGGCCGCGCGACGACCGGCTGGGCCGGCGGGTCGCAATCCGCGCGCTGCCGCACTCGCGGTCTTCGCCGCGGACTTCGCTATCGCGGGACCGAGATCGAGCTCTGAAGGTCGGCCTCGGCTTCATCCACCTTCAGGAGGTATCCGTTGATCACGCCTGGCGTGAGATGGCGTCCTCGGACGTGGATCGTGGGGCCCGGCTGCCTTTTTCCGACGGCGGGCCAGAAGACGCTCGAGTAGTCTCCGTCCGGGAGCATCGAGAATCGGCAGCCCTCGCGGACACAGACGGTCACCCAGTCGCCGGCGAGAATGAATCCGGTGAAAAGGACTCGCCCGTGGGTGAGGCACTCCACCTGGAAAGGACCTCTCGTGGCGCAAAGGAAGGCGAGAGCGTGGCCCCGGGCCGCGCGCCCGGCGGTCATCCGGTTTCCATCGGCGAATCGGACGGCAAGCTCGTGCTCGAGGTCATCGGCCGGCTCGAACCAAGTCAGGCGATTCAACTTGATTGCGACGGGGAGCGGGGAGGAGGCTTCGGAAAAGGAAAGGAGCACTCCCGATTCGACCGGCGCCGGCGAGGGCGAGACCCGTCTCAATGCGAGCCCGCAAACCGGCTCGACGCGTGCCTCGCGGTCGCGCGCCATGGGGACCGACTGCAAGTGCGTGGCGAGAAGAAGAGCGCCGACGAATGCGTTGACCATGCTGCCGCCGGCTAGAGCCGCCGACCCTGGCGCAGAGTCGTTGGCCCGGAAGAGGGAAGCGAAGGATCGCTCGGTGCCGTTTCGCCCGCCTGCCGGAAAACGCTGTAGATCTCCGTTTCGGACCGAGCCTCGATAATCCTTTTCGCCAGCCCTTCGCGATGCAGAAGGTGACTCAGCCGCGCTTCCCAGACGAGCTGTACGGCGGCCGTCCGGGCGAGCAGGATGACCGCGAGCCTCGGCCGGTAGCCATGCACTTCGCCGAAATCAACCGGCCCCCGCGCACGAACGACGATGATCTGGTGTGCCGCCAGGGCGCACTTCTCCGGATCCCGCGGGTGCGGGAAGGCGGCATCGGGATGGAGCGCCGTGCTGCAGAGCTTCTCTCGCTCGAGAATGGCTTCGACGATGCGTCCCTTCGTTTCCTCTTCGGAGCCTCCGTCGAGCGTCAGGCGGGAAGCGGCAAGAGCCGCTCGGATAAGGTCCGCCGCCGTGGTCTCCCGGGCATCCGGAAAAATATTTCGAACGTCCATGTAGGGATAGAGTCGTGCGTCCTCTCCCACATGGCTGACCGCCTCGGGCAGCAACTCCACGCCGCTTCGATGCTTCAGAATCCAGTTGTCGAGATCCCGCACCCGGAAGCGCCAGCGACCCTCCACCCGGATGGCCGGAAGCTCACCGACCATCCGATGAATCGTTCTCGGGGACAGCGAAAGGTAGCGGGCAGCATCGCTGACCGACATCGTCTCCTCGACCGCACCGCCGCTCGACCGCTTCTTCGGGCGCATCTTCAGTGTAAGGAACTTCCCGAGCAAGAAGCAGAAACGGCAATCCGCAGATCCGGCCGGGCGGTCCCTGGAGAATCGGAATCGAATGCGCTGAAAAGAAGGCGGCGGCAGTGCGGGCACGCGAGCAGGCCCTCGCCACGACGAAGGGCGCACGCAAGCTGAGGCGTGAGCCGCAAGTTGCAGCCGCCACAGTGCGAGCCGCGGGCTTCGACGAAGGGCGGATACCGACCCTCGCGCATGAGGGCGTCGTAGCTCGACAGGAACGGCTTCGAGATTTCTCCGCGAACCGAGTCGCGCTGTTTCGCCAGCCTCTTGGCCGCAGCAGCCGCCGACCCCTGCTCGCGCAGCTGGCAGTCGATCGAGAAGAGGAGCGTCAAATTACCGATGTTGCTGTTCATTCCTATCCTTGCGCGGTACGCGTCATCGAATGCGCCTCCAAGCATCGTTCGGCCTCGAAGAGTGCGCCATAGAGCGCGGGGGCATCCGGTGCGTCGAGCAGCACCTTCACGGCCTGCTCACTGGCCAGCATCTGCGAGAGTTTGTGCAGCCAGGGAAGATGAAGCTCGTCGTATTTGAGGCCCAGCACGAAAAAGAGGTGCGTTGGCTTTCCGTCGAGCGCATCGAAGTCGACGCCCTCCCTCGAGCGGCCCAGGACCATGAAGGGCCGCGTCACTTGCTCGGCGTTGCGCCGGAGCGTGTGCAGGAACGCGGTTCCGTTCCCGATCGCGCTCGGAAGAATGTTCTCGCGCTCGATGAGCGCTCCGACGAACCAGGTCTTGTCACGAACCAGGGCCAGCCGGTGTGCGAACGATGCCAACTCTTCGATGACGCCGTTCTTCGATCTTGCCGTCAGTTCCGGGAGGATCAGGCCTGGCTGGAAGCACGCGGCGAGTTCCAGCATCCGCCGGGGTGAGCCGTAGAACGCCGGGCCGTCCAGGTAGCGGGGCACGACGCCCAGCATCTGGTCGTCCAACCACGCATCGATCATGGCCTTGCGAAAGCGCCATTGACTCCCGACCTTCACGCCCGGGAGCGCCCCATCCGTCACGAGCTTGAGAACCGTGCGCTCGTTGAGGCTCAAGTACTCCGCCATCTGCTTGACGGTCATAAGTTGATCTTCCATAGTGACTTTGACAGCCGTCATGATTATGCGTTAAATTACGCCATCTTGCAATATATTACTCGTTAGTACGCGAAAACGCATATTTTGACATAAAAGGAAGGAAGCCCGTGAGTCGCCTTCTGGCTCGGCTGCCCCGGTGGGTCACAGCGCTTAGCCACTCCAAGCCCGACAATCCTTCTCGAGCCCAGGTGCCGTCCGGGCCTGCCCTCGACTGGGCCAGGCAGGAAACACTCGCAATGCTCCGCCAGTGTCAGACCGAAGCGCGGGAGCTGCTGGATCCGAGGCAATGGAATGCGCACCTCGAGTGGATCCTGAATCGGAAGGACGATCCGTACTCCCACGGGGAGGGATTCGACGAGAAGACGGTCGATGGAATCGTTCTGGAGCTCGAGGATCTTGCAGACCTGGTCAGCAGCGCGCCAGAGGAACGACCGGGAGCGCCCGCGGATGATCCGCAGCCGGACCCTCGAGCGCGCCAATCCGTCGCGAGGGGACTTCGCCTCGCCACGGAGAGCTTCTCCGTCGTCTTCGGCAGCCACCGCTCGCGACCGGAACAGAGTCCGCACGCGATCCACTGATTCTTGCGATTCCCTCCGCCGAACGGGACCCGACGGTGACGTCGGAAACCGAGAAAAAGCGGAGGGAACCGGGAGGATTTCGTCCTCTCTCCCCCGCGACGATCTCCGCTGCGGGCAGACGCTCGCTCCGGGTAGAGGGGTACGGCGCCCTCCGGCCGTCGACTGATGCAACGGAACCATTCCCGCAGTCGGCGCTCTCGTATCTGATGGCGGCTGCACGAGGAGGTGCGCCATGTCGGATGTCTTGAAAGTCATCGAGGTGCTCGCCGAGTCCGAGAAGAGCTGGGAAGACGCCGCGCGGGAGGCGGTCGAACGAGCCGCGAAGACGCTGACGAACATCCGCTCGATCTACATCGAGCACTTCGAGGCGAAGGTGGAGAAGAACAAGATCACCCGTTATCGCGTCAACGCGAAGGTCACTTTTCTTCTCCAATAGCCGGGCTGCGCCGCTCGAGACGTGGACGTCCTTGATGTCGCCGTTCTCTTGCGTCGAGCTGCTTCAATGGGCTCTTCCCCGGCTCTCGCTGCGCTGGCCGGGCTTTCGGCGGGTTCACCGCCAGGTCTGCCGGCGCATCGGGGGACGGGTCGGGGAGTTGAAGCTGCCGGACCTGCGGGCCTACAAGGACTATCTCGAGGCCCATCCCGAGGAGTGGGCGTTTCTCGATTCCCTCTGCTGGATCTCGATTTCGCGTTTCCTTCGCGATCGGGTCGTCTTCGACGTGCTTCGGACGGAAGTCCTGCCCGCGCTGGCCGCCGCCGCCCTGACCCGCGGCGCGCACGAGCTCAAGTCTTGGAGCGCTGGATGTGCTTCGGGAGAGGAGCCCTACAGCCTGATGATTCTCTGGAAGCTCGAGCTTGCGAGGCGCTTCCCGGGTCTGTCTCTCTCCGTCGTCGCCACGGACATCGACGAGCGGCTCTTAGAGCGGGCTCGGGCCGCCCGATACCGCGCCTCGAGCCTCCGAGAGCTGCCGCGCGCCTGGGTCGATGAGGCCTTCGAACGCTCCGGAGACCTGTTCGAGCTGCGGCCCGAACTCCGGGAGGGCATCGAATTCCGATGCGAAGACATCCGCGAGAAGATGGCTCGGGGGCCCTTCGACTTGATCTTGTGCCGGAACCTGGTCTTTACCTATCTCGACGCCTCGCGCGAGCGCGAGACGCTCGACCGGATCCTGCTCGAACTCGGCCCGGGCGGCGCTCTGGTCATCGGTCGGCGCGAGCGGCTGCCGGAAGGCTCGACCGGGATCGAGGGCTGGGACTCGCGTCCGGGGATCTACCGGAGGGCAGCCGCTGGAGACGCCGCGCTGTTGCCCGGAACGCCGGCAGTGCAGGCCCCGGCGTTGGGAAAAGCGCCGCACTCGGTGGTCGAACGATGGACCTGACGATCGGAGCCCTGCGGGAACCCGCCGTCGAAGATCTCGAGCTCGAGGTCGTGGAGCGCAAGGGCCGGGGCCATCCCGACACGATCTGCGACGGCCTGGCGGAGCAGTTCTCGATCTCCCTCTCGCGCTTCTACAGCGAGCGATGCGGCGCGGTGCTGCATCACAACGTCGACAAGGTCTTGCTGCGCGCGGGCTCCTCGGAGCCGGCCTTCGGCGGCGGCAAGGTCGTGGCACCGATGGAGATCTATCTCGCCGGCCGAGCCACGCGCGAATTCCAGGGGGTCGAGGTGCCGCTCGAGGAGCTTGCGCGAGAGGGCTCGCGCTCCTGGTTCCGCCAGAACTTCCACGCGCTCGATCCCGACCGCGACGTCGCGGTCCATTGCCTGACTCGCCCCGGATCGCCGGACTTGGTCGAGCTCTTTCTGCGCAGCCACCGGGAAGGCCGATGGCTGGCAAACGACACCTCGGTCGGCGCCGGCTTCGCCCCGATGACCGATCTGGAGAGGATCGTCGGGGCCGTCGAGGCGCGGCTGAACGCCGCTGAAGTCAAGCAGGCGTGTCCCGAGATCGGCGAAGACATCAAGGTGATGGGCATCCGGCGGGCGCGGCGGATCCGCCTCACCGTCTCCTGCGCCTT
>DATJYD010000040.1:0-7215 GCA_035499755.1 Fimbriimonadaceae bacterium | reverse complement strand
GCTTGCCGGAGAAGGCGATCTTCGTCGAGCTTGCGGCGGTGGTGGGGGCGATGTCGGTCAGCAGACCGCGGATGACGAACTCTTCCATTTGTTACCTCTCGGGGATTTCCGGAATTCGGTGTTGGGCGTTGAGGCGCTGGGTATTGGGTATTGGGTATTGGGTATTGGGGCGTTGGGGCGAGCGGGTCTTGTCGTAGCGTCGGCGTCCCGCCGACGAAACTCCGGCACATTCGTGGCATCGGCTTCCAGCCGATGAGTGTCATCGGCATCCTGCCGATTCCTCTGCTCCCGAGGGTCCCCGTGATCGCCGCTGGGCGTCCGTTGATGATTGGCGCAGTCGTCTAATGACCGTTGTCAGGCGGCAGACCGTGTCAGCTGGATGGGGACGAGCGGCCCAGGCGCGCCTCAGAACCCCAATCCCTCTACCGAATGATCAAACACGCCAGGGTGGTTCCCCGGATGTGGCGAAGCCCCGCCCACGGGCCGCCGCTGGCGTAGAGCTCGTTCAGGGCCCGGGTGACGCCGTCCCAGCCGCTGTAATCGTGCCAGAGAATCGCGCCCTTGCCGCCGCGCAGCATCCTCAGGGCGTTCCTCGAATCGCTCAAAACATAGTCGTGGGAGTGGGAGCCGTCGACGAATACGAAGTCGACCGCGTTCTCGTAAGGGGTGAAGTCGAAGGTGGCGGAGTCTCCGTAAAGCTGGCGGATTCGATCGGCCTCGGGGACGGATTGGAACAGCTCGCCGGAGCGCTCCTTGAGGATATAGGAGTTGTCGTCGGAGTCGAGCTCGAGGGCGGCGCTGGAGAGCTGGACGGCGGGGAGGTCGAGGGTGTGGGTCACGGAGTCCGGGCGGGCGTTGGCGGCGATGTTGAGGGTGGTTCGGCCGTTGAAAGTGCCGATCTCGAATGCGGTCTCGAGGTCGAGGGAGGCGGCGAGAGTGGCGATGCAGATGAGCTCGTAGAGGCTGACGTTGCCGTCCCGCTCGGCCATCTCGTGGAGGCGGATGGGAGTGCCGGGCGGGACGATCTCGGCGAGATCGACCTCGGGGAGGGCGGGCCTGGGCGCGCCCAAGGCTCGGTAGCCGAAGTGGCGGGCGACTTGGCTGATGACGAGCCGGTGCCGGGGGACGAAGGCGCCGACCGTGTAGAGGTAGAAGCTGCCTCCGAGGGCGTAGCCATATCGCGCGGCATGTTCGAGGATCTTCGCCATTTGCGCGTTAGACTTCGCCGCCGGCGGTTTGGAGCCCTCTCTTATTTTAAGATTCTGGATTTAGAGACGGCTGCCGGTTGCGGGTTTGGAATCGCGGTGTTCGGATGGGTGGAAGGACACTGTAGACAGGCGGGTGACCGGAGGGCGGGGTTTTTGAATTTGGATTTTCCGAATGTCGGGGCGGCGTCCGGCGCATACTAGCAGACGTGTGTCTGTCTGTGAGTTGCTGATCGATTTCCGTCGGACGATCCATTGCCGTTATCTGGGCGGGAAGGTGTTCGAGATCTGGCTTTCGGAGGGCGAGTCGGTGTCTCCGGCCCGGCGGTTCTCCACGAAGAACTAGGGGTGTCGCTTGCCACCTCGGCTCCTCCGGGGTTGGCCGTTGTTTATCGTTTCCGGAGCCGGATAAATCCAGCGGTCCCAGGACGGGACGTGGTGGCCAGGCGAGCCCCCCATGAAGGTAGACGCGCGAGCCGCCTATGCCGAGCCGCGGTGGTGCTATCCTAGGGAACGTGGAAGGTGTGACCGGCAGCAGGTCCTTCCTTGGCTGCGCCGTCGTTCTGACGGCACTCGCTTTGCTATGCTGGTTCGTCTTCCGTCCGTCGGCGGGCGAGGCGACGACTTTCGTATGCTCGTTCGTCATCCTTCGGTACGTCGGACTCGGAGTCAGGTTGCTTGACCGAGGGGAGGTGTCGGTCTTCAGACGGCCGATGACTCGCGCCAACTTCATGAGCACGGCGGTGTTCTTCCTCGCTCTCACCTCTGTGCCGGTTGTGCTCTTCCTGGTCGCGTTCGGCCTGTCGTCGTCCCGGGGCCACGCCGCGATCGGGCAGGCGGTCAGCTACGCGCTCGTGGGTTCCGGCTTTTTCTTGTGCAGCACGCGACTGGGGGAGTACAAGCCGCGACCGGAGGCGGCGGCCGGCGCCGGGGCCGCCGAACACCCCTAACGCTCGGGGGCGCGTTTCCAGCCGGAGTCGTTCCGGAGTCTCCTCGACCTTGACGGGGCCCGCTATCCTCAGGCTTTTGCCGGCGCGCGGGTTGGGCTGTCGCGGCAGCGTCGCAAGCACAGCGGAGCGGCCCGCGCGGAGAACTAAGCTCGGTCGGACGGATCGGGCGTTTGTTCGCGATTGTTAGTGGGTCGTCGTAGACTGCAAACCGTGAAGTCACGGATGTGGCTGGGCATCGGAGCCGGCGCGCTTTGCGCGTCGGCGGTCTTGATCGGCTACCTGGCTCGGCCGGGAGACCCGTACGCCACTATCCGCCGCTTTCATCCGGCGGAGTCGTGGGAGCGTCCTTGCATAGCGTTCAGCGGCGAGACTTGCCACGTGTTCCGGTTCAGGAGCTCGTACGACGAGGTTCGGAGTGCGATTCCGGTTCGGCACAACCCGGCACTAGACGCGATGAATTCGGACGTCTTCGAACTCCCATCCGGGAAGATCGCTCGATTCGACTTCTCGGACCAAACCGAGGGCGGCTACCGTTGCCAGTTGACCGTCGCCGAAGAGGAGCCGTTCTTGATCCGGATATGGCACGAGGTCGGGCGGCGCCTCGGCTTCTAGGCTCCTATACGTAGTCGTGAGGTCGCGGAGGAGGCGGTGGATCGGGGCAGGGGCGCTTGTTGCATTCGCGGTCCTGATCGGTTGCCTGTGTTGGGCGTTCGCCAACACGCGCAGAAACGGCAATGCCCATTCTTGGCCCGTGAACTGGACAGAGCAGCCATAGTCTGCAAGAAGTTGCTCATGCAGATATGAGTTACTAAAGCGTTACCAGGTTTTGCTTTACTACTGTTAAATTAGCGGCGAACGTTGTAGACTCGGGCTGCAATGAGGTATGTGAGGTTTTCCTTAGCCGCTCTCATCGTTGGCTTGAGCCCGAGCATCTTTGGGTTCGACATCGATGCGAGCTACGGAGGGGGTGGCTTCCTGGGTTATGCGAGCGACGTTTACGGCGGGTATCTCAATCTGATCGCTCCGCCTACCGATGTTCTCTCCTCCGACCCAATCGTTACCGCGATGATCCCTCGGATTGGCGGGTGGCCGGCGGGCTACACGGTCTCTCGAGGCTCCAGCATTCCAGGGACGCTTACGATCGACACCTACCGGGCGATGTGCGACCAATCGCTGGGGATTCAGTTCTATGCGAGGCTGAATTCGACGGAAACGTTCACACCGACGGGGACCCGGTGGGTGTTCTTTCAGCGCCAATATCTACAAGGAAACGGTCCATACGACGCGCTTATCCAGCGCGGCAATGGTCCGTTTTATTATACGGACTCGGATGAGGCCTTGAACACGAACGGCCACGACAGCCTCGGCTCATTCGGTAAGCGCTTCACCTGCTACACGTCGTGGCTGTGGCAGAACCAGGGGTCGACGCCTTGGGCGACCACGAACGATGTGTACGCCATGTTGGTTAGCGTTTCCGGGTCGCAGATCACGGTCCGCGAGGGAGTGCATTTCGGCTATTCGGGCGTGCAGGCTCCCGTTCCGGAGCCGGCTTCGCTTGCGGCGCTTTGCGGTGGGTGCCTGCTGCTGGTGAGGCGACGGCGAGGTCACCCGTAGCCGTCGGGTGATATACAATCGGGTCGATGTCCCTCAGGAGGGAGTGGTTGAAGATCGGGCTGGACCTTTTGGTCCTCGCGATCACGGTGGCGGTCATCGCCCTTCGCCCGGGCGCGAACAGCCTCTTCTCCTATCTCTTTCTGGGCGCGGTGGGCGTTGCTCTGGTCGTTCACTTACGGGCGCTCCGACGCGGGTATCGGGACCTCGGGCCCGATAGGGCGGTGGCAGCGGCAAGTTGGCGGGCGAGGGGCGTCCTCTGGCTCGGATGGGCGAGTGTTGCGTCGTCTATCGTGGGGATTGTGGTTTTCATCCTTAGGTTCCGCCAGGGCGCCTCCCACGGAGGAACGCAGGATGCCTTTCTTCCCATGATGTTTCTGATGGGCGGCATCTGCCTCAGGAACCTGGCGCTCAAATGGAGTCGTCGTGAGGGGCCGCAAGGAGCCGCACAGCCCGGGGCGCTTGTCTCGCCCGCCGTAACCGCTCCTTCCGCCTCCGTCCCTACCGTGAGCCCTGCGTCCCAGCCCCCGGCCCCCGTCGTGACGAGGCGCTGAGGCGATGGGCGCTCATCGCCGCCCGTCGTAAACTGCAGCCATGAAGTCGCGGAAGTGGCTGTGGATCGGGGCGGTGGTCCTTTGCGCTGTCGCGCTCTGTTTCACGCTGGCGCGGAGGCGGCCCGACGAGTACGCGTTCCTGCGAGGCTTCCACCCGGCCGAGTCGTGGTCGCGAGACGGAAGCGGCAAGAGCATTCTCGTCTTCCGGTTCCGGGACCATTTCACCGACGTAGGGACCGCCTTGGGTGTGCCCGAACTGAGGGGCTATCGGCCCCCTCACGGCTATGGCTTCATCGTGCTGTTTTCCGTGGATCTTCCATCCGGCAGGAGCGCAATCCTGCGCATGCCTTCCTCAACGGACGCCGCTGCCGAGCTGGACGTGGAGGAAGAGCCGCCGTGGCCGGTCCGTGCGTGGAACGCGGTAGTCCACCGGCTCGGGCTCTGAGGTCGGCGCCGGTCGGACCCCGACCACTGTCGTGACGAGTCGCGGGGCGGGATCGAACCCCTGGCGGCTGGCCGCTCGGTGATACAATCGGGTCGATGCCTCTGTGGCGCGAGCATCTGAAGGTGTACCTGGACGTTCTCCTCCTGTTCGTCGTTACGGCCGTCCTCGCCAGGTCTCCGCAGGCGAACAACTTGTTCTCTTATCTTTTCGTGGGCGCGGTCGTGGTCGCCACCTTCCTCCATGGGCGAGCGTACTGGCGGCTGAGGAAGGCCCAACATGCCGCCGACCGGGCGGCGGGACGGAAGCCGAAGGAGAATACGGCTCTCGGCAATCTGATGAGCGGCGCGCTCTACATAGTCGTCGGCATCATAGGTTTCTTGGGATTGAACGGTGATCGGCATGTGGGAGAGATCGGCCGGTTTTTGGCCGGCTTCATCTTGGTTTGTGGGTCGATGTGCCTCGTCCAGGCAAGGCTCGAAGCAAGGCATAAGGCTCGAGCAAAGAAGGCAGCGCTGGCAGGCGTGGCCGGTTCGGCGCAGGCTTCCGTCCCCGCCGCGAGTTCGCCGGCTGCGCCTCAACCCGCCGTCGTAAAGAGGCAGTAAGACGCTGGGAACGATCACTGACGGTGGCCGGTCCTAGCGCTGCCGGCGGTTGGCCGCAATGCCGTAGGAGCATGCAAAAACCGCGGCTCCGACCACCAGATCGACGAGGACGCGGTAGTGCCAATAGAAGGCATCCGGAATGCTCATGCCGGCGACGAGCACGAGGCCGATGAACAGGGCGTCCAGGAGGGGGTGGGCGGTGAGGAAGAGCTTGACAGTCCGCACCGCTTTACGCATGGCACTTATAGGATACGCCGATTCCTCCCGGTTGGGAGGCGCCGGTGGGACGCCGCCGGTCCCGGCTTGGTCATCGGCTCTTCCGGTTCCGATAAACTAATCGGATGGAGCGGGGGAGATTGCCGAAGTCGTTCAACGTCGGCGATCAGTTCCTGAAGCCGGGGCAGAACAGCATCGGATTCATCCGCCTGATGCTCGCTTCGGCGGTCGTCTTCTATCATGGCTTCGTGCTCGGGGGGATCGAGCCGCCCGGCCACATGCAGGCGAAGCTGGCGGTCGCGGGTTTCTTCTTCCTCAGCGGGATGCTCATCACCCAGAGCTTCCTCCACTCGAAGGGCTTCGTCGACTATATCTGGCGGCGGACGCTGCGCATCTTCCCGGGGTTCTGGGGCTGCCTTCTCTTCTCGGCCTTTGTGGTGACGCCGATCGCGATGGCGCTCCAGCACGAGCCGTTCCCGGCGCGCGAGGCTGTCGGCTATGTCGTGCACAGCCTGCCGATGGTGTATGGCTGGGCGTCGATCGACCACGTCTTCAGCCATTCGGCGGTTGGGAACGTGATGAACGGCTCCCTCTGGACGCTGCCGCTGGAGTACACCTGCTATCTCGTCGTCGGGCTGGCGGGGGCGATGACCCTGCTGAAGCAGCGGTGGCTGGCGCTGGTCGCGGTGGGGCTCTTCTTCCTGTGGCAGGTCTTTCCCCAGACGCGGCTGCCCGCGATCCCGCATGTGCCGCACGGGCTGACGGCGGCGAGCGGGATCGAGCCCTTCCTGCTGTTCGCGATCGGAGCGGCGGCCCATCTCTATCGGGAGAAGATCGAGCTGCCGGCCTGGTCGGGATGGGTCGCGTGCGGGATCATCGTGTTCCTGTGCAGCTACGAGTCCATGTCGCCAGGGTTCCAGATGGCGAGCGCGGCGATCCGGGTGATCGCGCTGCCGATCGCGCTGGTCTGGTTGGCCACGATCTTGCCTTTGCGGCACTTCGACCGGCGGCGCGACCTTTCGTACGGGACTTACATCTACGCCTACCCGATCCAGCAGACGCTGCTGGTGGCGGGTGTGGCGGGCGGCTGGCCCTTGGTCTTCGCGTCCTATGTCGTGACGCTGGCGGCGGCCTACCTTAGCTGGAGTCTCGTGGAGTCGCCGGCCTTGCGGTTGAAGCGGGTCTTCTCGCACCAGGTCCCCGACGCGGCCGGGCACATGGGGGATGCGACGGCTCCGGCCGGGTCCTAGGGGCGGGTTTGGAGGTGGGCGGGCGGGGATGAGGCGGCAGGGATACAATGGGATCGACGTCTCTGTCTCGCCGAGGCATCATTGACTCTAGATTTATGGCTCAGTTAGTCCCAATCTCGTTTGACGTCCCACCTGTCCTCGAGACCCCGACTTTTCGTTTGAGGGCACTGACCGTCAACGACGTCGTGAAAGACTATGACGCTGTGATGACGAGCATCGATCATCTCCAAGGTGTGTTTGGCGAGCATTCAACATGGCCTTCACCGAACATGACCTTGGAGCAAGACCTGATCGACCTCGGCTGGCACCAAAAGGAGTTCCAGAAGAGGAGCTCCTTTGCCTACACCATGATGAGTCTGGATGAGAGGCAATGTCTGGGGTG
>DATJYD010000039.1:0-4001 GCA_035499755.1 Fimbriimonadaceae bacterium | reverse complement strand
GCTTCACCGGCGAGTCCCTGCAAGGCTCCAGCGGATCTCGTCCGGCCGACGGAGTCGCCGTGCTCTTCAGCAACGGGGTCGTCTCCCATGACGTCGACCTGCCCGCGGCCGGCGATTACACGCTGACCGTGGAAGCCCGCCAGGACAAAGCGGGCGACGAAGACGCGAAGATGTCCTTCGACGTGAACGGAAAGCCGGTAGGGACGGCTCCGGTCGCAGCGGTCAGCGAACCGCAGCCCTTCTCCATTCGATTCCATGCCGGCCCGGGCCGTGTGTCGGTGGGCGCGGGATTTCTGAACGACTACTACGTGCCGCGCACGGCGACTAACCCGGGAGCGGACCGGAATCTCTATGTCCAGTCGATCTCGGTTACCGGTCCGGTCGGCGTGGCCTCGATCCCGAAGACGGAGGCGCAGATCATCTTTGTGCAGCCGACTCCCGCGACGCGCGTGCAGTGCGAGCGGAAGATCCTGGCCGCATTCGCGTCTCGGGCCTACCGACACCCGCCGACGGAAACCGAAATCGATAAGCTCGTCTCGATCGCCGAACTCGCCCACAAGAGCGGAGACCCGTTCGCGCGAGGGATTCAGCTTGGCGTTACCGCCGCCCTCTGCACCCCTGACTTCCTCTTTCGGGTCGAGAAGCCGGTGAACGGGCCGCTAGGCTCTTACGAGATTGCGTCGCGCCTTTCTTATTTCCTTTGGAGCTCGATGCCGGACCAAGAGCTGTTCGCCCTCGCCGCGAAGAATCGCCTTCAGGACCCCCAGGTGCTCGCCGAACAGATCACACGGATGCTAAAGGATCCGAAGGCGCAGGCGCTCGGCGACAACTTCGCCGGCCAGTGGCTTGAGACAAGGAAGCTGGAGGAGGTCAGGCCGGATCGCAAGCTCTATCCCGAGTACACGCCGGAAATCCGGCGTGCGATGGAGACCGAGACCAAGATGTTCTTCGAGGACGTGGTTCGCAACGACCGCAGTATCCTCGACTTTCTGGACGGCAGCTACAGCTTCGTGAACGGACCGCTGGCGCGAGTCTACGGGCTCTCGGGAGTCGAGGGGCCGGAGTTCCGAAGGGTCGAGATGCCGCCTCAGCGGGCGGGCGTTATTACCCAGGGCAGCGTGCTCGTCGTGACCTCGAATCCGACGCGGACCTCGCCGGTCAAGCGCGGGAAGTGGATCCTCGAGAACATCCTCGGCACGCCGCCTCCGCCGCCTCCGCCGGGAGTCGGCGTACTGAAGGACGACGCGGTCTCGGTGGAGAATCTGACTCTCAAACAGCGGATGGAACAACACCGCAAGGATCCGATGTGCGCGGCCTGCCACAAGGAGATGGACGGGCTCGGCTTCGCGCTTGAGAACTTCGATGCGGTCGGGGCCTGGCGAACCAAGGACGGGCCCTTCGACATCGACGCGAGCGGGGAACTGCCGGATGGATCGAAATTCGCGGGCCCTATCGAGCTGCGCACCCTGCTGATGAGGAAGAAGGACCTGTTCGTCCGATGCCTGACCGAGAAGATGCTGACCTACGCGATCGGGCGCGGACTGGAAGATTACGACGAACCGGCGATCGACAAGATCGTTACGTCGGTTTCCGATGGACAATACAAGTTCTCGGCGCTCGTGAAGGCGATCGTGGAGAGCGACGCGTTTCGGAAGAGTGTGGTGGAGGGGCAAGGCTGACTGAACGGACGGATCGGTGGTGAAGAATGAACCAGATTCCAAGAAGGACATTCCTGCGGGGCGTCGGCACGATGGTGGCGCTGCCTCTCTTCGAGGCGATGCTGCCGGTGCGGGCGCTCGCTTCCGTTGCTAAGCCGGCGCCGGTTCGGCTGGCCTTTCTCTTCGTGCCGAACGGCGTCAGCATGCCGAAGTGGACGCCGGCGACGGAAGGGGCGAACTACGAACTCACCTATCTGCTCCAGCCACTCGCGAAGGTCCGGAGCGAGATCTCGATCTACACCGGCCTCGCCCAGCACAACGCCTTCGCCCTGCAGGATGGGCCCGGCGATCATGCGCGGTCGGCGGCAGCCTGGCTGACTGGCGTGCACCCGCGCAAGACGAGTGGCGCCGACATCCATAACGGAATCTCCGCCGATCAGCTCGCGGCTCAGCACATCGGGACCGAGACGCGATTCCCCTCCTTGGAGCTGGGAGCGGAGCGCGGCGGCATGGCGGGCGACTGCGACTCCGGCTATAGCTGCGCCTACTCGTCAGGAATCGCCTGGCAGAGCCCGACGACGCCGGTCGCGAAGGAGACCAGCCCGCGCGCGGTTTTCGAACGGCTCTTCGGCGGCGACGATCCCAACGAATCGGCCGAGGCGCGCGCGAAGCGGATTCTCTACAAGCAGAGCATCCTCGATATGGTTTTCTCCGATGCCAGCGCCCTCAAGTCGAAGCTTGGCATGCACGATCGCCAGAAGCTGGACGAGTATCTGACCGCCGTGCGCGAAATGGAGATGCGGGTCGCGAAGTACGAATCCGCCCGAAGGGCCGCCAAGCTGGCCGGGGTCAAGGAGCCGGCCGATCCCCGCACCTTCGGAGAAGAGATCCGGCTCATGGGCGACATGCTGGTTCTTGCATTCCAGACCGACCAGACGCGTGTCGCGACCTTCATGTTCGCCAACGAGGGCTCGAACCGCAGCTATCCGGAAGCGGGCGTGCCGGAGGGGCATCACGACATGTCGCATCACGGGGCCGACGCTCACAAGCTGGATCAGAAAGGGAAGATCGATCTCTTTCACACCACCCAGCTTGCCTACATCCTGGAGAAGATGGCTTCGATCAAGGAAGCCGGCGGTACCCTTCTCGACAACACGGCTTTGATTTACGGAGGCGGAATCAGCGATGGCGACCGGCACAACCACGATGATCTGCCGATCCTTCTCGCCGGGCGCGCGGGCGGCCGAATCAAGCAGGGGCGCCATGTGACCTATCCCGCGGAGACGCCGATGAACAACCTGTTGCTCTCGGTGCTCGATGCGGCGGGCGTGCACGCGGAGAAGCTAGGCGACTCGACCGGGCGTCTGCAGCAGCTCTTCTGATTGGGGATTGGGAAAAAGGGCCCGCCCTTCGCGGGCGGGCCAGGGCTTTCACTCGAACCATAGATACAAGCCGTTGTCGCGCGGTCCGCGTCGATGTGGCTGCATGGTCTCCCTCTCCTCGGCCACATGACTGACCGACGGGAAGAGGCTACACCTTCAGGAGCGCCGGGTCGCCGGAATCCGGACAAGCGTTAACCGAGGCTTAGTTGCATCTTAACCGAGTTGGAGCGCGATCCCGTAGCGGCAGGGCTTGCCCTGCGAACCTGTCATGTATAGAACGGGCCGGAGACCTGCGAAATCGTTGAATCAATTAAGTGATCGCTTAAGTATAATGAGATAAGGCAATATCGGATGGAACCAGCCAGGCAGGAGACAGATGTGTTCGCGGCGATCACGGCGCCCGCCCGTCGGGCGATGCTCGCCTGCCTTGCCGCGGGCGAGATGCCGGTCGGCAAGCTCGCGGAGTCCTTCGACATGAGCCTGCCGGCGGTGTCGCAGCACCTGGCCGTTCTTCGCGGGGCAGGTCTCGTGAAGGTTCGACGCGAAGGACGCAACCGCCTGTACCGGCTCGAGCCGGAACCGCTGAAAGCCGTCGCCGAATGGATCAAGAGCTATGAGAGCTTTTGGGTTGACAAACTGGCCTCTCTGGGCAAGCACCTCGAGGTGGCCGCGGAATCGAGTTTTCATTCCCTCCCTCCTAAGTCACCCGATTTGGGAGGGAATGAAACCCCGTCGCAAGGAAACGAACCATGAAAGACCGAATTGAACTGGAAACCACCTATCCTCATTCGCCGGACCTCGTCTGGCATGCTCTCACCGATCCCGAAGCCCTCGGCAAATGGCTGATGCCGTGCGATCTCGAGCCGCTCATCGGTTTTCGTTTCCGGTTTCAGCGCCCCGATGGCTCCTCGATCAAGGGCCAGGTGACCGATGTGGAGCTAAGCCGGCTCCTCGCCTATCG
>DATJYD010000038.1:0-3497 GCA_035499755.1 Fimbriimonadaceae bacterium | reverse complement strand
CCGTTCCCACCATTTCCGAGTGCTGGGTGCCGCAGTACATGTTGCAGAACATGTGGTACTCGCCGGTCTGGGTCGCCGTGAACCAGAGCATCGTGTAGCGCCCCGGAACGACCTGATACTGGACGCGGAAGGCCGGGATGTACATCGCGTGGAGGACGTCCTGAGAGATCATCGTCAGCTTCACCGGCACGCCGACGGGGACGTGGAGCATGTTGTTCTCCCGCACGCCGTTCGAATGCTCGATATGCCACATCCACTGCTTGCCGATCACGAAGATGTCGATCGCGTTCTTCGGCGGAGTTCGCATGCGAACGAAGGCCCGCGCCCCGAGAAAGAACATCACGAGGCCGAGGATGAGCGGGATGATCGACCACGTCAGTTCCAGAGGCAGGTGCTCATGCACCGGCCGGGAACGGTCGACCTTGTTGCCCTCCCGGTACCGGATCGCGAAGGCCAGCACGAAGACGCCGACGAGAGCCGTGAAGACGACCGTGAGGATCACGAGCCCGTAAAACACGAGATCGACTTCCGAGGCGAAATTCGATGCTGACGGCGGGGTAAGCGGGTAGTTCATTGACGACTTCGGATAGGGGAAACCGCGGATAGCGTGTCGAGGCGTTGAAGCGTTGAGGCGCTCGGGCGTTTAGCGGATAGACGGGGGCGTCGCATCAGGCTGCGCCTCCCTTGTGCCGCCCGGAAAGGGACATGCTCGTGATCCAGCATGCGACGCCGATCGCGAAGAGACCCGCGATGAGGCGAATCACGTTTTCGATGATCAAGCTTCGGTGGCCGGTCGCGGGATCGACCATGATGCAGCCAAAAAGCACGGTGTCGATCTTCGGGCTGATCTTGGAGGCGGAGGCATCCTGGATCATGTGATCCAGGAAGACCGCCGGGAAGTCCTTGTTTACGATGTAGCCGGTCACGATGCCCGTGGGTGAAAGCACCATTAGACCGGCCGGGTGGTTGATTGTGCCGTCCTTGGGGTTGTACACATACTTGAACCCGAGGGCGTTCGTCACTTTGAGGATGTTCGGGTAGGTTCCGGTGAGGAAGTGGAAGCCCTCATCCGAGCCGGGCCGGCCGTACATTTCCTCGGCGCCCTGCCAACGCGGAAAAGTGAGCTTGGGGGTTTCGGTCGGGTTGATGCTCAGGAGCACGATGTCGTAATCCCGGCCGATGCTCCGGTCCTTCATCTGGATGGCGGCTTCGAGGAGGCTGTCCGTCTCCACTCCGCAGATTCCGGGGCAATTGAAGTACATCGGCATCACGACGAGCGGCCGCTTGCCATAGAGGTCGCCGAAGTGGATCGTTCGCCCATGCTCGTCCTGAAAGACGGCGTCGCCGGGGACCTGAACCCCTTCATGCTGGTCGATGCCCATCTTGGAAAGCACGTTGCGGTTGAAATCGAACTTCTCAGCAGCCGCGTTGGCCGCCGCCGAGTAATCGTTGGCGGTCTGGGCGCCGGCGAACCCCGCCGCGAAGAACGCAGCGACAGACGCTGCAACCAGGCGTGAGGCGATCATTGGGGCGCGCCTCCTCCGGTGTCGTCGGAAGATCCGCCAACCGGCGGCATGCCGTTCGACATCGTCGCCTGTTTCGAGGCGGTGGGAGCGATCTTGCTCAGATAGAGGTCGATCGCCTGATCGATGGGAATCCGGACGATTCCCTTGCTCTTGTCGACCCATGCCGGCTTGCCGTAGAGGATCGCGTTCTCCTTCTGGCGAAGGTCGCGGATGTCGGACTTGGCCGTCTCGTTGGTCTGAAGCAACGGGTTCGGGCTGGGCGGAATACGGCTCGCGAAGGGGGTCGTGTCGGCGGGCGGGTTCTTGAGCTTATCGAAGCCGATGTAGTACCCGAAGATCAGGTAGCCGGAAATGCCACAGAAGAAAACGAACGCAAAGAACCAGATGACCGATTTGCCGAGGGACTTGAATTGAACGTCCTCGACTTCGTAGCCCATCTTCGCGAGGGCGTCGTCCTCGGGTTCGAGATGAGGATCAGTGGGCATGCTCAACCTCCAGAATTCGCGGATCGTAGGTCGGGAACAAGGGCGCCTGGCGGATGTTCCAGGAGAAGACAGCGGCCCAGAGGCCGCCGACGCCTAACAGGGCGAGGATGTCGGCCGGTTTGATCGCCATCTCGGCTCGGAAGAAGGGCTCGACGACGTCGAAGTGGTCGACCACCCGCATCAGAAGAATCCAGATCGCGACGAACGCCAGCAACCTCGGAGTCGCCTTGACGGTTGGGGAGAGAAGCGCGAAGAATGGAACGAAGAACTGCCCGATCACGAGGATGAAACCTAGATAGGACCAGTGGCCGATGGAGCGGTTCACGAGATAGGTGGTCGTCTCAGGCAAGTTGCCGTGCCAGATGATCAGGTACTGACCGAGGTTGGTATAGCCCCAGAGCATCGTGAACGTGAACATGAGGTTGCCGATGTCGCGCGTCCAGTTCTTGTTGACGAAGTTGCTGTAGGGTGGCTTGTCCGCGTTCAGGCAACTGATCGCAGCCGCGATGGAAACCGCGCCAAGCGCCATCCCGGAGACGAACCAGAACGCGTACATCGTCGACCACCAGTGGGCATCGAGGGCGATGACCCAGTCGGTGTAGGCGAAGGTGACGGTGAGGAAGAGCAGGACGATCCCGGGAGGGCAGTACTTGGCCCGATTCTTCTGATGGGTGAACCGGCCGTCGCTTTCCTGCTTGCGGACGGACCGCCGCATGAGCCAAGCGTAGCCGCCCCAAATGAGGAAGTAGATAGCGAAGCGGATGCCGATGAATCCCCAATTCAGATAAGGCTCTTTGTGCTTGAGCAGCGGGTCGGCGTTCATCCACGCCGGATTGGCCCAGGGGTAGAGCTGATGCGCGTACATCCCGATGGGGATGAAGAAGACGGCCATCAGAACGAACATGCTGAGTCCGCCGCCGGCTTCGAAGATGCGGAGGATAGGCAAGCCCCATTTCCCTTGGAGGACGTGCTGAAGGAGCATCAGCCCGAAGCAGCCCAAGGTCACGCTCATGAACAGCACCACGGCGAACAGGTAGCTGTGGAGCATCGACGTCCATTCCGTCGGCGACTGAAAGCCGTTGATCCAAGTGAGAACGATGCACACGATGCCGATGACCGCGAACAGCGGCCCGTACTTGCCGAGCTGAACCTCTTGGCGATGAGTGGTGGAATCGTCCATTTACCTGGGTTGCTCCGTCTGGCCGGAACTCGTCGTGGCTGGGTCGCTGTCGAGATCCTTCACCTGATCGGGCGTCAGATCTGAGACCGGCGTGTGCTGGCTAAGTTGAAGGACCCGGATATAGGCGGCAATCGCCCACCGGTCCTGCGGCTCGACCCGCGAGGCATAGGAGTACATCGCGCCGTAGCCGTTCGTGATCACGTCGAAGAAGTGCCCGACCGGCATCTTGCGCAGACGAGGCGTCTGGTAGTCGCCGACGGGACGGCGCAACTCGAAGCCCCGCTGGGCGATCATGCCCTGGCCGTT
>DATJYD010000037.1:0-9622 GCA_035499755.1 Fimbriimonadaceae bacterium | reverse complement strand
CTCCGGCGTCTATCCCTCCCGAATCCTCGCCGTCACCTTCACCAACAAGGCCGCGCGTGAGATGCGCGAGCGAGTCGATCAACTCGTCGGAGACTTGGCCGGCAACCTCTGGATGGGCACGTTCCACGCGATCTGCAGCCGCATCCTCCGCATCGACGGCCACGCGATCGGCCTTGATCGCAACTTCGTCGTCTACGACGACTCCGATCAGATGTCGCTCGTTCGCGAGATCCTCAAGCAGAAGAACATCGACGACAAATCGATCCAGCCGCGGGCCGTGCTCAGCGAGATCAGCTCCGCCAAGGAGAAAATGCTGGGCCCGGAGCAATACGCCGAAAAGGCGACCGGCTTCTTCGAGCGCATCGCGGCCGACATTTACAAGTCGTACAACGCGCTTCTGCGCAAGGCGAACGCTCTCGACTTCGACGATATCCTCTTCTTCGCGGTCCGCCTCCTCGAGCAGCGGGAGGACGTGCGCGAGAAGTATCAGGATCGCTTCCTCCATGTGCTGGTCGACGAGTATCAGGATGTCAACTACTCTCAGTACCTCCTCGTCAAGCTCATTTCCGCCAAGCATCGCAACGTGGTCGTGGTCGGCGACGACGATCAGTCGATCTATGCCTGGCGCGGCGCCGACGTCTCGCTCATCCTCAGGTTCAGCTCCGACCACCCCGACGCGAAGATCGTCAAACTTGAGCGAAACTACCGCTCGACCCAGACCATCCTGTCCGCCGCGAACGAAGTCATCAAACATAACCGCAGCCGCGCCGCGAAACGTTTGTGGACGGAGAACGGCAAAGGCACGCCGATCACCGTGACCCAAGCGGGAACCGAGCAGGACGAGGGGATGCTCGTCGCCGATGCCATCGTCAAAGAGCGGCGCGCCGCCCGACGCCGCTACAGCGACTTCGCCGTGCTCTACCGGACGAACGCCCAGAGCCGCGTCCTTGAAGAGGCCTTTCTCACCCTGCGCATCCCCCACGTGCTCGTCGGCGGGCAGCGGTTCTATGAGCGCAAGGAGATTAAGGATCTGCTCAGCTATATGCGGCTCGCCCTCAACCCGAGGGACGATTCGAGCGTCCGCCGCGTCCTCAACGTGCCCACGAGAGGCATCGGCGCCAACGGCATGGCGGCGATCGAGAAATGGGCGGCCGACCGCAGCCTCAATCTCTGGAATGCCCTGACCGATTCCGAGTTCCTAGGCTTGATGCAGAAGAAGTCCGCGAACGGCATCCGCAGCTTCGTCTCCGCCATCCAGCAAGCCCGCGAGTTGGCCGGCCTCGGCGGCTTCATGGAGCCGCCTCTCGCCGCGCTCGAGCCGATCTCGCCGGAGGCATCGACCGAACCGGGCAGCGTGGGCGCCGGACCGGTGACTCCCATCCTTCGATCTCTCCTTACCAATTCCGGCTATATCGACGCCCTCAAGGCGGAGAACTCAGAGGAGGCGCTCGGCCGCCTGGAGAACCTGCAAGAGCTTCTCACCGTCACCGCCGAATACGATGGGACGGCCGACGACCCGTCGCTGGGCGGGTTCCTGGAGAGCGTCGCTCTCATGTCGGATATCGACGCCGCCGACGATGAGGGCGGCGAAGCCGTCACCCTGATGACTTTGCATTCCGCGAAGGGCCTCGAATTCCCGGTGGTGTTCATGACCGGTCTCGAGGAGGGCGTCTTTCCCCATTCCCGATCCCTGACCTCCGATTCGGAATTGGAGGAAGAGCGGCGGCTTTGCTACGTCGGGATGACCCGCGCCCGGGAAGAGCTGCACCTGGTGCATGCGCACCGTCGGTCGCTCTACGGCCAGCCTTCGTTCAATATGCCTTCGCGCTTCTTGCGCGATATTCCGCCGGAGCTCGTCGACACGATCGGCCATTCCGCGTATGCGCAGCCGATCCGCCAGGTGCATCAGCAACGAACGGGTACCTATGCGGTGACGGAGCCGCGCCCGACTCCGCCCGCGCCGCGGGGAGTCAAGACCCCATCGTGGAAGCCGCCCTTCGAGATCGGCGACCGCGTCCGCCACGCAAAATTCGGGATGGGGGTCGTAGTCGCCTGCAATCCGCTCCAGGACGACACCGAGGTCACGGTCGCTTTTCCTGGAGTCGTCGGAGTCAAAAAGCTGACCCAGAAGTTCGCGAAGCTGGAGAAGGCGTAGTCTGAAACTCAGTGCCAAACCCCAATCCAAAAACGCCGCCTTCTCATGAGAACCGGTTGGCGGCGCTGAGGCGTTCGAAAACCAAATTCCAACCTCTAAACTCGTCTCGCCGCTGCGTCTAGATATCGAATGGGTCTGCGGATTCGCCCGATTTGCCTATTACCGGTGCTTGCGCTGGCGGCGTCGGGCTGTCGGCAGGACACCGGTCTTATGCCGCTGGATGTCGGACATGAGTGGACCTACATCGTCAAGGCTCCGCGATCCTTCCTTAGCTACGTCACGAAGGTGAAGGTGGCAAGAAGGCTCTCGGTGGCCGATACGGCCGGAGTCGAACTTGCTAGCGATCTTGGGCCCTCCCGCCTGGCCTGGAAGGGAAACGAGCTTCTCGCGGAAAGGTTGATTGGGACCCAGTTCGCCCCCGCCTTGCCATTGGTCTTTAGCTCCGGTGAGACGTACGAACGGCCCTGGAGCGGAAGAGTGACGTTCGTGGACCGCGGCTCCTTCGCGACCGCTTCGGAGAGCCAGAAAGGCAACGACGACCTGACCTTCGAAGGGCGGCGCATCCATTGCATCGAATCGACGATCGAACTGAAGACAGCGGCTCACCGGATCGAACTGCTCACCTGGTTCTCGGAGGGCCTCGGAATCGTCCAGCAAGAACAGCGTACCGACGGCGTCCTCGTCCTCCAGATCAGGCAGTTGGAAAGGTAGACACCACCGCCTGGTCGATGCCTCGCCCCCCCAAATACCCACCCGCGCGGCAATATCCCTCCGCCGCCCTATAATTCAGTTATCTCCATGGAATCTCTCGCGCTCTCGACACCCAAGCTCGTCACCCTCAAAGATGTCCGAAACAATCCCAAGGTCAGGAAGCTGATCGAAGGGGCGAACGAGGTGATGAAGGCGATGGGCTACACCGAGCACGGGCATCGCCACGCCGGGGTCGTTTCCAGCATCACCCGCTACATCCTCGACAATGTCGGCGTGCCCGACCGCGAGAACGACCTTGGCCAAATTGCCGCCTACTTGCACGACATAGGCAACGTCATCAACCGGATCGATCATCCAATCTCCGGCGCCACCATCGCCTACTCCATTCTCGACGAGATGGGAATGGACGCCATCGAGATCGCTCCGATCCTGGGCGCGATCGGAAACCATGAAGAGCTTGTCGGAATCCCCGTCTCGACGATCTCCGCCGCGCTGATCATCGCCGATAAGAGCGACGTGCACTCGAGCCGGGTCCAGAATCCGATCTTGGAGAGTTTCGACATCCATGACCGCGTGAACTATGCGGTTCAGAAGAGCCGGGTCGAGAT
Source organism: Fimbriimonadaceae bacterium (assembly GCA_035499755.1). GTDB lineage: Bacteria > Armatimonadota > Fimbriimonadia > Fimbriimonadales > Fimbriimonadaceae > JAEVZK01. Next base: position 6,148 of record DATJYD010000037.1, on the reverse strand, counting down.
GGAGGCGGACAAGCAGACGATCGAGCTAACCCTCGATGTCGACACGACTCACGCGACCGTGATGGAGTATTTCGAGATATTTCTGTCCCGTATGGTGATGTGCCGTAAGGCGGCGGAGGTCATCGGCTACAAGTTCGCCCTGAACGTGAACGGCACCTATCTCGAGTAAATGGGCGGACCAGGGCGAGACGCCCTGCCGGCCCTCCGCTACTCGAAGACCTCCACGAGGCCGATTCCGTAGACGAGCCTCAGCGAGAACACCAGAATCCTGATTAGCGACAACATCTCTCTTTCCTCTCACCCAATAAGTCGCGCGAGGAGCCGAAAAACTATCGGAAGAAATGCGGATGTGTCGAGATCGACCCTTCCACCTCCAAGCACGTATTCGCTGGGAGGCTCCGCGAGCCCTGACTCTCGCCGAACGCTTTATTCGGAGCGTGCTCCATGGGGTGAACGGGGATGCGCCTCTTCCACCGTCTTCTTCAGGCGCTCGATGCTGATATGGGTGTAAATCTGGGTCGTTGCCAGGCTCTCGTGGCCGAGCAACTGCTGGACCGATTTTAGATCGACTCCGTTGTCGAGAAGGTGGGTGGCGAACGAGTGCCGCAGCGTGTGGGGCGAGACCGTGGGCGAGAGCCCGGCTCGGAGGGCCCAGCGTTTGACCACGTTTTGCACCGTTCGGGTGGTGAGCCGGCGGCCGTCCTTGTTCGTGAACAAGGGGGCGGGTTTTCCGCTCTGGATTTTGGATTCTGGAGTGGCTCCTACTCGTTCGCCGTCGATGTAGTCGAGCAGAGCGGCGTGGCAGGTGGCGCCGAAGAGGGTAACGCGCTGCTTATTGCCTTTGCCCGTCACCAGGATCGTCCCCTCTTTGAAATCAATGTCCTCCAAGTTGATGCCGACGACTTCGGAGGCGCGGACGCCAGCCGCATACATGACTTCGAGGATCGCCCGGTCGCGAAGCGGCGTCTTGCCTGCTTCGGGTTGATCGAGCAACTCGGTTGCCTGCTCCTGGCTTAGGGCTTTCGGCAGGCTCTTGCGGCGGATCGGCGCGTCGAGCGACTCGGTGGGATCGCGGTCGAGTCGCCCGGTCTGCTTCAAGAACTTCACGAAGGTGCGCAATGCGGAGAGCTTGCGCGCTCGGGTGACGGGGCTGGAGCCGTACTTCCTCAGGTACAGCTTCAGGCGCGCCGGCGAAAGGTCGAATTCCCCGCTGAGGGAAAGGCTGAGCTGGGCGAGGTCCGAGCCGTAGGAGCGCACAGTGTGAGGCGACCGCCTCGCCGCGAGGTGATCGAGAAAGCTCTGAATGAGCCCGTCGAGTTCACAGTTTTGCGCTTCTGCCACTTCCCTTATTGGGACGGATCGGCGAGCCGGACGCAGCGCTGAGGTTTACTTGGGGAGGGCCTCACCGGTCGAGATTCCTGGCCCAACCGATCCGCGCGGCCTCTGCCCGAGAATCATGGATTTGTTTGCAACGGCGCGCCTCCGCGTGCGTCGGCTTGAATCGGCCGATGCCGAAGCCATGCTTGGCATCTATGGCGACAAGGAGACGATGCGGTTCGTCGGCGACGGCCGGCCGTTCGACATCGATGGCTGCCGGTTCTGGATCGAAGCCACCGACCGCAATTTCGCCCGACGAGGCTACGGAATGATGGCGGCGGCGGATCGGGAGACCGGCGAGTTGATCGGATGCGTCGGCATCTGCCACCCGGGCCTGCAGGAGGAGCCGGAGCTGAAATACGCGATCCGGCGCGATCGGTGGGGGAAGGGGCTGGCCACCGAACTCGCCCTCGGCGCCTTGCATTACGCCCAGACCAAGCTGGGCCTGCGGCGGCTGATCGCCAGGGTCTATGCGGCGAACACAAGGTCGCAGGCCGTCCTCCGTAAAGCCGGCTTCGATTACGTCTCGACCCGGAGGCACCTCGACGGTTCACTGATCCAGGTCTGGGCTGTCGAGGCGAGCCGACCTCCAATCCACCCCGCGGCGGAGAATGAGCTGAACACGGTCACCGCGTGAACGCCGCGCGAGGCTGGACGCAGACCAGAGCAATAGGGCAAGCTGGGGCTTCGATGAACGACGCCAAGCCTGAACCAACCGAGATCACCGAGCTGTTCTCCACGACTCGGCTTTCCGTGCGCCGCCTCGTGGAGACGGATGCCGAGGCGATGCTCGCTATCTATGGCGATGCCGAAGCGATGCGGTTCGTCGGCGATGGACGCCCTTTAGACCTTGCGGCCTGCAGGTATTGGATCGAAGTCACGGACCGGAATATCGAGCGCCGCGGCTACGGAATGTTGGCAGCCGTCGACCGGGCAAACGGCGAACTGATCGGGTGCGTGGGGATCGTTCATCCGGGACAGCAGGATGAACCGGAGCTGAAGTATGCCCTGCGGCGAGATCACTGGAGTCGCGGCCTGGCAACCGAGCTCGCGGCCGGCGCGGTCGCTTTCGCGCAGGACAAGTTGGGATTGCGGCGACTGATCGCCACCGTCTACGCGGAGCACACGAAGTCTCAAGCTGTCCTTCAGAAGACGGGCTTTCGGTTGGAACGCACCATTGTGAACGAGGACGGCTCTCATACCCAGGTCTGGGTGTTGGCAACAGCCCGCCATCAGGAAATGGAAGACGCGTGAGTTCGCCCGCGATCACCTTGCGAAGACCGGCGGGCCAGCGGGATGAACAGGGCGAAAGCCTGATCCAAAACTCGGTGCTAGACCCCAAATCCCTAAATTCTGAACGCCGTTTTCATCCGCGGTTAAGAGCCTTCTCCTGAGAACTTGGAGGCCGTTCCATTGCATCGCACAACCCAACCCGTCATCCTGAAGCCTGAGGCGAGTGGAACGAGCCTCGCAGGCGAAGGACCTCGGATTCCACCGCACGCGCACCGATCCGTGGTCCTCCGTAGCGGCACCCGCTCCACTCGCGCTTCGTTCAGAAAATGCAACGACCCTAGGCGGAGACTTTCTTCAGGACAAGCGACACGTTGTGGCCGCCGAAGCCGAATGAGTTGGACAGGCACACGTCGACCGCCGTCTTCCGCGCCACATTCGGGATGTAGTCGAGGTCGCATTCGGGGTCCGGGGTCTCGTAGTTGATCGTCGGAGGCAGGATGCCGTCTCGCATCGCGAGAATGCAGACGAGGGCCTCGATCGCTCCGGCCGCCCCCAGCGTGTGGCCAACCATCGACTTCGTCGAACTGATCGGTGGCGCCGCTTGCCCGAAAACTCGCTTGATCGCGACGGTCTCCAGCTTGTCATTGTAGTAGGTCGAAGTACCGTGGGCGTTGATATAGCCGATGTCGGACGGCTCTAGGCAGGCGTTGCGGAGGGCCTTCCTCATGGCGCGCATCGCACCGTCGCCTTCGGGGTCCGGCTGGGTGATATGGAAAGCGTCGCCGCTCATCCCGTAGCCGACGATCTCGGCGTACATCTTGGCGCCGCGCGCCTTGGCGTGGTCGTAGTCCTCGAGCACGAAGACCGCGGAGCCCTCGGCCATGACGAAGCCGTCGCGATCGAGATCGAACGGACGGGAGGCTCGCGTGGGTTGGTCGTTCCGCTGGCTCATCGCGCGCGCGGAGCAGAAACCGCCCAGGCCCAACTCGTTGATCGGCGCCTCAGTGCCTCCCGCTAGCATGGCATCGGCATCGCCCCGCTTGATAATGTGATAGGCGTCGCCGATCGCGTTGGCGCCGGTCGAGCAGGCCGTGACCACGCACGTGTTCGGGCCCTTCAGGCGGTGCTGGATGGAGACATAGCCGCTGGCCATGTCCGGAATCATGTAGGGAACGAGAAAGGGCGAAACCTTGCCCGGGCCATCCTGGATCTGGCGACGGTGCTGTTCTCCGAGGAACGTCAAGCCGCCGATGCCTGAGCCGATCAAGACGCCGAACTCCTCGCGCTCCTCGTCGGAGGGCGCGATGCCGGAGTCGCTCATCGCCATACTGGCGGCGGCTGCGGCAAATTGAATGAACCGATCCAGCCGGCGCGCCTCTTTGCGATCCAGCCAGTCTTCCGGCGAGAAGTCCTTCACTTCTCCGGCGATGCGAGTAGTGTAATCGCTCGCGTCGAGGAGAGATATCGGACCAATGCCGCTTTCGCCGGCCAACACGCGCGGCCAGAATACATCGACACCCGTGCCGAGTGGCGTCACGGCGCCGACGCCCGTGACCACGACCCGACCCGATCGTGCGGGTCGAGAGCTCATCTAGCCGGAGGTCTGCTTCTTTTCGATATAGCTGACGGCGTCGCCGACGGTCTTGATCTCGCCGACTTCCTCATCCGGGATGTCGATCCCGAACTCGTCTTCCAAGGCCATGACCAATTCGACAACGTCCAGCGAGTCCGCTCCCAGATCCTCTTGGAATGAGGCGGTTTCGGAAACTTCTTCTTCTTTGACCCCGAGTTCTTCGACGGTTACCTTCTTGACACGATTCAGAATGTCCTGTCTGTCAGACATGGTGTTGACGATACCTCCAATCTCGCGCCAGATTGCTTGATTGGTCGACTGCTTGATCTGACGGATTTGACCGAAATGACCGATCGGACGGATCCCTCCGCAACCGAGCGATCGAGCAACCCGGCACCCGCCGGTATCGACGTTGGAGGCGGGGCCGAGCGGGGTCCATCGCACGATCGCGCGGCGGGGGGCTGGTCATTTTGGCTCGGCCTCGGAGACAGGGCAGGCCCGAAGGGCCGAGCCGATCTTAGCCCAGGCCGTTAGGCTTGGGTGGGGCCGGGTCCGAGGGTGCGCCCTGAAAGGGCGCGATATCGATCGACGCCGGACACATCTCGACCCCCGGTTTTGCGCGTTGCCCGTTCGAAAGGTCGTTCATGGGTCTCGGTTCTGTGGGCCGCCGCAACGCGTTGACGGCATCCGCTATAACTTGTCTTGTGGCAGGCATGGCGAGAATCGCGATCATGGTGGGGCCCAAAGGGCGCGGATCGAATATGATGGCGATCGCGCGGGCCTGCGCCTCCGGAGAGATCGATGCCGAGATCGCGACCGTCATCGCCCCCAACGAGACGTCGGCGGCGGTTGCATCCGCCCGCGAAGCGGGGCTTCTGGTCGACATCGTGCCTCCCGGCGAGGACTACGGGGACCGATTGCTCGGCGCCCTTTGCCCGAACTCCGATCTCATCTGCCTTGCGGGTTATCTGAGGCTGCTTCCTTTGGAGGTGCTTCGCGCGTTTCCGAGGAGGATTCTCAATATCCATCCGGCGCTGCTTCCCAGGCACGGCGGCAAGGGGATGTATGGTCACCACGTCCACGAGGCGGTCCTGGCCGCGGGAGATACGGAGAGCGGCGCGAGCGTGCACTACGTGACCGAGAACTACGACGAAGGGGAAGTCATTCTGCGGCGATGTTGCCCGGTGCTGCCGGGCGACACCCCCGATACCCTCGCGGCGCGGGTTCTCGTCGAAGAGCATGTGGCCTACATCGAAGCGATCCGTATCGTCCTTTCCGGGATGCCGGAGCGGTCAGACCGGTCGGATCCTGACGGGAGCGGCCATGGCCGCTGAGTTGCTGCCGGCGAGGCCCTATCCTCCCTGGAACCGGTACGTGGTGCTGCCGGTCTGCAAGCTCCTCTGCCGCATTCTGTTCTGGGTTCTCGGGCCGATCGCGAGCCGGGGCGCCTATCGCGTGCCTCGTGAGGGAGCGGTGCTGATCATGTCCAATCACCTCGCCGACGTCGACCCGATCGTCGTCCAGGTCGCGTGCCCGCGGGCGGTGCATTTCATGGCGAAGAGCGAGCTGTTCGAGATGCGGTTTATCGGTCGGATGATCCGCTGGTTCCAGGCGTTTCCGGTCAAGCGCGGGGAGCCGGACCGGGCCTCGATGCGGCACGCCATCGATCTGCTGAAGAAGGGGGAGGCGGTCGCGCTGTTTCCCGAGGGCCAGCTCAGCGAAGACGGCGTGCTTCAGGAGCTGAAGGCAGGCGTCGCCCTCATCGTTCGTCAGGCGGCGGCCACCGGAGAGGCGCAGGCCCCGGCCTCCGGCGCAAGGACCATCGCCGCAAGAGGAGGAGGATTGAAGGTCATTTGCTGCGGAGTCCGCAACTCGAATCGGGTGATGCCATACGGCCGCATGGTCCCGAGAATCTCCGGCCATCGGGTCTGGGTCGAGTGGGGCGAAGTGAGGGCGTTCACCCGG
>DATJYD010000036.1:0-3267 GCA_035499755.1 Fimbriimonadaceae bacterium | reverse complement strand
CCGCAATGAGGCGGTCGTTGCCGGCGCCGCCTGAAAGAAGCTTGTGGCCGCTGCCGCCGCTGCGCACCGTGTCGTTGCCCGCGCCGGCCAATATGACATCGTCACCGCCGAAGGAAGAAATGTAATCGTTGCCCTCGCCGCCGAGCAGCAGGTCGTCGCCGCTCCCGGACAGGATGTAGTCGTTGCCGGCGCCGCCTTCGATCTGGTTGCCGCCGGCGGCCATGTCGATGATGGAATCTTCGCCGTCCCCACCATCGATGTCGTCGCCCTTGTCATCGCCGAACCAGTCGACGATATAGTCTCGGCCAGCGCCGCCCGATACGATGTCGCTGCCGCCCCCGGGCTCGATGTAGTCATCGCCGGCACCGCCGAACACGATGTCATCGCCACCACCGGCGAAAATCGTGTCGTTGCCGGCACCCGCGTCTACGTAGTCGCGGCCGTCCGCAGGCGAGTCGGTGACGTAGATCTGCCGGCCGTTGATGCTCGCCTGGCGCGGCATTCCGAACGCCGCTGGCGAACCGAGCGAAAACGACGGCAGCTCCCGGAACGGATTCCACAGGATGTCGACTTCCCGGTTGATCCAGTCGTTGCTAGGCGGAGGGACCCTGTAGCGCTCACCCGCCGCCAGCACTGAGACGTCGGCGCCGATCCAGTCGTCGCCCGCGCCGCCGTAGATCTGGTCGTCACCGGCCCCGCCCTCGAAGAGATTTGCTTCCCCGTCCCCGAACAGAATGTCGTTGCCGTCGCCCCCGGAAAGGAGATCGCCTCCGCCGGGCAAGAACGCGAGGGCGTCATCAGCGAGATCGGCGGCCAGCGACTCCCGTGAGCCTGCGTAGAGAATGTCGTCGCCCTGCCCGCCCGCGACGACATCCCTGCCCGGCCCGCCCTCCACGAAATCGTTCCCCCGGCCACCCCAGCCGTAGTCGTCGCCCGTGCCGAGTTCGAGCCAGTCGCCGCCGCCGAGGATGTCCTGCATGACGTCGCCGCCGCCGCCCGAGACGAAGTGCGTGGCGCCGGGCGTGCCGGGAAACTGTTCGTAGGTATCCGCTTGGTCCGGCATCGCCCCCGCATACATGCCCGGCGTGGGATTGCCATATTCGTCGGGCAGCAAGAAGAGGTTGTTGGCGCGATCGAACACGACGCGGTAAAGCGCGTCGCCCGAGAGCAGCGTCCCATCAGGCGGCAACGGCGGAGCCTCCGGGTCGAGCCGGTCGGGAGTCTCCCCGAGCCAGATACCCAGATCGCCGTTGTGGAAGTTCTCGACGCGGAGCGCGCCGTTGACCGTCAGCGTTCCGCCCGCCTCGAGGTCGCCGCTGAAGGCGTAGGCATATTGCCCGTCTGCGCTCAGGAAAGACGCGCTGCCGGACGAGGCCCGCCCGCCGGTCAGGACGGCGCCGTCGACCAGGATGTATCCGTCAGCGTCCGAGATCGTGTCACCGTCGAGCGCGCCTATATAGACGTACGCGTCGTCGCCCAGTCCGCCTTCCAGCCGATCCGCACCCTCGCCTCCGAACAATGTGTCGTCGCCTTCTCCGCCAACCAGCCGATCGGCACCGGCTCCACCCTCCAGGTAGTCGTCGCCAGCGTCGCCCGAAAGCGAATCGTCCAAGCCTCCACCAAACAATCGATCGTCGCCCAGCCCGCCTGCCAACTGGTTTACGTCATTGGTCGACCCGAAGACAACCATCCTGTCGTACGACGCCGACGCGAGAATCCCATCGATCCAATCGCGATCCGTACTACCGGGATTTTGCGGAAACTGCCCGATCTGAGAGGCGCTGAACTTCGCGTAGGCTTGTCCCGAATCCAGATCCCGGAAAAGGACATTCTCGCCGGATGCGCTGGTCGCGAAGGGAACGTCCACGAGGTTTCCGCTGATCTGCGCCTCGAGCCACTCCGCGCGGCTCGCCAGCCATTCACCGGAGTACGCCCCCTCGAAGCTAGAGTAGTCGGCATTCATTGCAGCAAACGGCTGCAGCGCACTCAACGCGTAGCGGACGCCGGTCTCAGAAGCAGCCAGAATCTCCAGCTCGGCCGCGGATTTGCCGACGAGCGAGACAATCTGATAGTCGCGCCCCGGCTCGCGGCTATCGAGCGCGCGATACAGGTTCTGAAAGTAGGCTTCGCGCTCCAATCGATCGGATTCTGTTCGCGCAATCGGCGTGGCCTCACCATATGTTCCGAGCAGCGCGCTCAACTCATCCACGAGCTCCTCGACGCCGTCGTCCGGCGACGGCGAGGCCGCCTGAATGATTCCACTCACCACCGAAGCATCGGGCATCGAGCCAGGCGAAAGCGTGCCGAATGCTCCGTACAGCGCCAGGATGTCGGTCAGCGGAGCCATCGTATGCTGGTGATGAGGCGTCCCGGATTCCGTGGCGATTCCCACGACCTCGCCCGGCTTCGACCAGATCCTTGAAATCGCCTCGTTGCCCATTTCAGCGGCGACGTTTGTCACCACCGAAGACGCGATCGGGGCAATCCCCATCGCCCGCAGCGCAATTTCACCGAACGGACTGATGCCTGGCGCGTTGTACGTATAGACGTGCTCGGTAACCTCTGGAAAGAGGCGCCCGAAGAGAAGCGCGAGATGACCGCCGAGACTGTGCCCGGCCACAATCAAAGGCGCACCCGCCGGAATGACGCTCGGGCCGGTGCCGGACAGAGGAGTAATACCTACATCGCCGGCAAGATCCTCGCGAAGCTTGATACTTCTCACGCCATTGAAAATTGCGTAGGCCGCGCTCACGGGCACTCCCATGCGAATAGCTTGGAGCATCGACACTTCGCCATCGGAATACCGAACGGCCTGCCCCGCGGGCGTCGTCAATTTCCTGTAATAGCGGTACAAAGAAACTAGTTGGTCGCCCGCGAAGCCTTGAACACCGATGCGGAGCAAGTCTTCGGCGCCATCGCTTAGTATCTGGTCTGTTCCTCGAACTCCAAGCACATACTTATTCGCCGCTCGGTCAAAGAACACACTCGCAGAAAATCCTAATAACTCGTTAGGCTGATGACTTAGAAGTACCAAACCCTGATTCAGTGGCCCCAGTGGATCAGATACCTCGCCGAGGAAGCGAGCAACCTCGGATTGCACGAAGTCGCCTCTCCCGCTCTCCAGGAGTGCCTCCCGAACGGGCCTTTCTGAATCAAACAACGAATAAGCCGCTTGAGCAACGAGCGCCCAACGCTCAAATTCCTTCAAGGATTCAGCCATGAGCTATGCCCCTTGATGAAGAGCAATTATTGGAGCCACCAGATTCC
>DATJYD010000035.1:0-11135 GCA_035499755.1 Fimbriimonadaceae bacterium | reverse complement strand
AAGGCAGCGCGTGAAACGAATCTCCAGCGCAACGACCAGGCGACCCTCCTCGCGGAGATGGTGCGCATCCAATGGAAGCTCTCGAACGAGGCGGCGTCGGTCTGCGTCATGGTCGTCGATGCCGCCAAGAGCTCGGAGATGAAGGCCGCCGCCGATCCCCTGACCGTCGAATATTCATTCCGCGAATACCAGGAGTGGATCGAGAACGTCAGCGCCGAGCATGGAGGACGGGTTCACTCGACGGCGGGCGACGGCGCGGTCGTCGCCTTCACCGATTGCGAGCAGGCGCTCGTCGCCGCGCGAGACCTGCAGCGGGATGTTTCGCGATTCAATAGGACGGTAAACCGCCTCTCGATGCCATTTCGTCTGCGGATTGGCCTGCACACGGGCGAGGTCGCGGGCGATATCAATAAGATCCAGTTCACCGAGGTTATCGACATCGCCGCCCACATCGAGAAGGCCTGCCCGATCGGGGGTATCGCGGTGACCGATGCGGTCGCCGAGAAACTCGCCGCCGATTACTTTCGGGATCTGGAGGCTGAGATCGACGGCCACCGGGTCTTCGCCGATTCGACGACGCCGGGGCCGGACCAGCCGTGACGGCGCAGCTTTGCGACGTGGGCCACCGAACGTACGCCGAGGCCCTCGCTATCCAGATCGAGGTTGCGGAAAGGGTGAAGGCCGGCGCCCCGGATGTCCTCCTCTTCGTGGAGCACGATCCGGTTCTCACGCTCGGCGCGAGCTTCCATGAAGAGAATCTGCTCTTGAGCCCAGCCGAATACCACCAACGTGGGATAGAGCTGGCGAGGACGGACCGCGGCGGAGACGTCACGTTTCACGGCCCGAACCAACTTGTGGTTTATCCGATCTTCGACGTGAGCCGTCATGGGCGCGACCTCCACAAGTGGCTTCGGGACCTCGAAGAAACGATGATCCACGTGCTCGCGGAGCTTGGCCTGGAGGGTTACCGCTTTCCCCCGAACACGGGCGTCTGGGTTCGAGGCAAGAAGGTCGCGGCAATCGGAGTCAAGATCTCCCGCTGGGTCTCGATTCACGGCATCGCCCTCAACTGCGACAACGATCTCTCGCCCTTCGGCCTGATCGTTCCGTGCGGAATTCGCGGTCACGGAGTGACATCGTTGAGCGAACAGACGGGTCGGCGGATTACCATAGAAGAGGCCAAGCCGCTGGTCGTCCGGGCGTTCGAACGGGTGTTCGCGCTGACGTTCGAGCAGCGGGAGCTTGGCGAGATCAAGGATGAACGATCGCAAGCCGCGCCGCCTCAAGCACTTTCCTGACGCCGCCGGCCTCGACGAGGCCGGAAGAGGGCCGCTCGCGGGTCCCGTCGTCGCCGCCGCCGTCATTCTGCCCAAGGGCTTTCGGTATGTGGGAATCGACGATTCAAAGAAGCTCGACGCCCGAAGAAGGGCCGAGCTAGAGATTCGGATTCGGGCAAAGGCGGTCTATGCCGTCGAGGTCGCCGAAGTGGACGAGATCGATCGCATCAACATCCTCTGGGCGAGCATGGCGGCGATGCGGCGGGCGTTCGAAAAGCTGGGCCGCGATGTGCCGGTTTACATCGACGGCAACATCGTTCCTCCCGGGCTTTGCGGCACCGCAGTGATCGATGGCGACGCCAAGATCGTCTGCATCGCGGCCGCGTCGATCCTCGCCAAGACGGCTCGCGATCGGATCATGACCGCTTATGCCGAGATCTACCCCGAATACGGCTTCGAGCGTCACTTCGGCTATTCGACGCCCGAACACATGCAGGCTCTCGAGAAGTTCGGCCCTTGCCCGATCCACCGGCGCTCCTTCGCCCCATGCCGGATCGATCCTCAGCCATGCCTGATCTTCGACGAGTAGGCGCCGAGGCCGAAGATCGAGCGGCCGACTACCTGATCTCGATCGGCTGCACGATCGTCACGCGCCGCTGGACCGTGCGAGGGGGCGAGATCGACATCGTCGCCTTCGACGGCGACCTCGTCCTCTTCGTCGAGGTCAAGGCTCGCAGCGGGCGATGGTCGAGCCCCGAAGAGGCGATCAGCCAGATCAAGATCGATCGCTTCCTGACCGCGGTCCGCAAATACGCCCTGGAATATGACCTGCTGCAGCGGCCAACTCGCTACGACGTGATCGCGATCGACAATCACGGCCTGCGCCATTATCCGGACGCCTTCCGTGCGTGAGATACAACTCGGGACGATCAGCCTGGACGCGCTGCGCCGCCACGCGGCTCGCTCTTTCGGACCCTCAACCCTCAATCCTCCGGCCGGGGCGTAGAATAGGAGTCCATGCCCTCCACGCTCTTCGACAAGGTTTGGGACTCCCACGTCGTCGCGGAACTGCCCGGCGGCGGCGCGCTCCTGTTCATCGACCGCCATCTCGTCCACGAGGTCACGTCGCCGCAGGCGTTCGACGGCCTCCGCGAGCACGGCCGGAAGGTGCGGCGGCCGGATCTCACTTTTGCCACCGCCGATCACAACGTCCCCACCGACGGCAGAGCGATCGATCCCGAGTCCTTGAGCGGCAAGCAGCTTTCCGCGCTTTCCGTCAATGCTCGCGAGTTCGGCATCCCGCTTTACGGCTACGGCGATGCGAAGCAGGGCATCGTTCATGTAATCGGGCCGGAGTTGGGACTCACGCTTCCCGGTCTGACTATCGTTTGCGGCGACAGCCATACTTCGACCCACGGCGCCTTCGGCGCCCTCGCCTTCGGGATCGGCACGAGCGAGGTCGAGCACGTTCTCGCCACCCAGACCCTCCGGGCCAGCGCGAAGCCGAAGACTTTGGGGATCGAGATCGTCGGGAAGCTGCCCGCGAATGTGACGGCCAAGGACGTGATTCTCGCCGTGATCCGCCGCGTGGGCGCCGGTGGCGGCGTCGGGCAGGTCGTCGAGTATTTCGGAGACACGATCCGGTCGCTGCCCATGAGTGGGCGACTCACCATCTGCAACATGTCGATCGAGATGGGGGCGCGGGCCGGGATGATCGCGCCCGACGAGGTTACCGTCGACTACATCCGCTCCGGAGACCGGCCCTTCGCCCCGGAGGGCGCCGAATTGCAGCGGCAGGCCGAGCTCTGGTCCACCTTGAAGACCGACGATCCAAGCGCCTTCGCGCGACATGAGAAGCTGGATGCGGGGTCCCTGAAGCCTCAGATCACCTGGGGCACGACGCCGGCTATGACGGTCGACATCGACCAGCCGGTTCCGGAGCCGCGCGACGCGGGCGAAGAACGAGCCCTCAAGTACATGGGTCTACATCCCGGAGAACGGCTCGCCGATGCCAAGGTCGACACGGTCTTCATCGGCTCATGCACGAACTCCCGGATCGAGGATCTTCGCGAAGCCGCGCGGGTTGTCAAGAATCACCGGGTTGCGGCCGGCGTACGCGCGCTCGTGGTACCCGGTAGCGACCGGGTCAAGCGGTTGGCCGAAGAGGAAGGCCTCGACACCGTGTTCAAGGAAGCCGGATTCGAGTGGCATCGCGCGGGTTGCTCGATGTGCCTCGGCATGAACGGCGACATCCTTCGTCCGATGCAGCGGAGCGCCTCGACCTCGAACAGGCCGTACGAAGGCCGCCAGGGGCCTGGTTCGCGGACGCATCTGGTCTCGCCGCTGACGGCGGCGGCAACCGCGATCCGCGGCCGTTTCACCGATCCGCGCGACCTCGCGAGCTAGCGCGCGAAGGTGACATACTGGGGCCGCTGATGATGGCAGCCTTCCTGTTCCTCGCCGCAACTCTCGACAACTCCTTCAGGCCACCGATCCTTCCCGCCGAGCCTTTCAGCCTGAAGGACGTCCGCCTTCTCGGCGGACCCCTCAAGGCCGCCCAGGACGCGGACGCCAAGTATCTCCTCGAGCTGAACCCGGACGCCTTTCTCAATCCGTTCCGGCGCGCCGTCGGCCTCGAACCCAAGGCGCCCTTCTACGGGGGCTGGGAGTCGCGCAACAACGGCAATTCCGGAGAGATCGCCGGCCACTACCTGTCGGCGATCAGCAAAGCCTACGCGGTGACGGGGGACGCCCGGTTCAAGGAGCGGGCCGGCTACATGGTCGACGAGCTTGCGCTGTGCCAGTCGCGGAGGAAAGATGGCGCCCTCTTCTGGGACTCTGGTCTTCCCGCCGCCTGGGAGGCGATCTCCAAGGGCGACATTCGGACCGAAGACCCCTATCTGAACGGAATCGCCACCTGGTACCGGTTTCACAAGCTGCTCGACGGCCTCTTCGCGGCGCAGACCTACGTGGGGAATCGCAAGGCCCTCGGCATCGCCAGGAAGGTCGGCGACTGGGCCTGCGAGATCACGAAGAATCTCGACGAAGATCAGTGGCAGAAGATGCTCCAAGTTGAGTTCGGTGGCGCCAACGAAGCCTTCGCCGAGCTGAGCGCGAGAACCGGCGATTCCAAGTACTTGGCCCTGGCGCGTCACTTCTATCACAAATCGGTTTGCGATCCCCTCGCCGGGGGGCGCGACGAACTCGCGGGCCTGCATGCGAACACCCAGATTCCCAAGATCGAAGGCGAAGCGCGGATTTATGAGCTGACCGGCGATCTCAAGGAAAAGAACCTGTCGGAGTTCTTCTGGGAGACCGTCGTGCATCACCACAGCTACGCGATCGGCGGTAACAGCGAGAACGAGCACTTCGGTCCGCCCGACCAGATCGTCAAGGCGCTCACCGAGAGCGACTGCGAAACCTGCAACACCTACAACATGGAGAAGCTGACCCGTCACCTCTTCGCCTGGGACCCGAAGGCCGAGTACATGGATTGGTACGAGCGCGCTCTTTACAACCACATCCTGGGCTCGGAGGATCCCGAGAACGGCATGATGTGCTACTTCATGCCGCTCGATTCCGGGCATGTTCGTAAGTTCAGCACGCCGTTCGATTCGTTCTGGTGCTGCGTCGGCACGGGAATGGAGAACCACATGCTCCACGGAGAGGCGATCTACTACCGGCACGGGAGCGATCGCCTTTGGGTGAATCTCTTCGCCCCTTCCGAAGTGACCTGGCGCGAGGCCGGAGCGAAGGTGCGGCAGGACACCGCTTTCCCCGAGGACGGCGCCGTCGGCCTCTCCTTTGCCTTGAAGAGCCCCCGAACCTTCGCCGTGAGCATTCGCAAGCCGGCGTGGGCGGATGAGAAGATCGGCTTCGACGTCGATGGAAAGCCCGTCCAAGCGGAGGAGACTTCCGACGGGTACCTGACGATCCGGCGGCGCTGGTCCGACGGCGACCGACTCGAATTCCGGCTCCCGATGAGACTGCGCGTCGAGCCGGCCTTGGGCGATCCCTCGATGGTCTCGCTCGCTTACGGTCCGCTCGTGCTCTGCGCCGACATGGATCAGCCCGTCGGCACGCCATCTCCGGGCGATCCGGCGATCGTCGCCGGCGGCCAGCCGATTTCAGCGTGGATGAAGCGTCTGCCCGGGCCGGGGCTCCGGTTCCAGTCATCCGGTGCGTTCAAGCCGTGCGATTACGGTTTCCTGCCCTTCTCAGCGGTACGCCACCATCGGTCGGCGACGTATTTCAAGCTGGCTACCCAACCGTGAACTCCTCGCCGATCGTCATTTCCTGAGCGGCGATGCCGAGGTCGTTGCAGGCTCTGACGAACTCATCGGCGCTCTGCGCGAGGACCGGGAAGGTCTTGTAGTGGATGGGATACGCCATCCGCACGCCAAGGAGCCGCGCCGCTTCCGCGGCGTCCTCGGCGCCCATCGTGAAGTGGTCGCCCATCGGCAAGAACGCAACCGACGGCCGGTAGCGCTTGCCGATCAGGGCCAAATCCGAGAAAAGGCAGGTGTCACCGGCATGGAACACGGTCGTCTCGCCATCCGAAATCACGACGCCGCAGGGCTCGCCGGCGTAGAGTGTGCCTCGCTTGGGCGAATCGTAGGAGCTCGAATGCAGGGCATGGGTCAGCGACACCCGGTACTTGCCGGGTTGGACGCTCCCTCCTTTACTCATCGGGATCACCGAGTTTTCGGAGACTCCCTCCGGGACGAGAAGCTCCGCCAGTTCGAACATCGCGGCCACGGTCGCGCCGGTTTGCTGATGGACCCTGACGACGTCGCCGGCATGGTCGCCATGCCCGTGGGTCAAGACGATCAGGTCCAGCTTCTCAGGGTTCTTCAGCTCCGCAGGACACATCGGGTTTCCCTCGAGCCAAGGGTCGATCGCACACACGTAGTCCGAATCGTAAAGAAACAGGGCCGCATGGCCCGCGAATTTGGCCTTCATGCGGGTAAGGATATCCGACGGAGGTGGTCAGGCGACAGGCAGCCGCGTGGATCCTGACCGTCATGCTGAGCGGAAGGGCGGGCTCTGGCGAAGGACGGCGAATCTCACGGCCAAGGGTTTGAACCGAAGTCCTTCGGCTGCGAGGCTCACCCAACTCGCCTCAGACGCAGGATGACGGGTTCCGTCGTTGCCAGGCAACCCGATGACAACCCACGACTCCGACGTATGATGAGATGAACCGATGAAGAAACGCATATGGCTAGCGATCGGGGTGCTCGTAGTCGTCGCCGCGTTGGTCGAGTTCATCGTCACCAAGATTCACGCGAATCAGGACGCGGCAGCCCTCGCCGAGCAGCTTCGGCTTGCCCGGGCCGAGGGGCTTCCGACGACCGGTCAGGAGTTCGCAGCCTCGATCCAGACGGCAGCGCCGGCGGAGAACGCGGGGCCGCTCTACAAGGGTCTTCAAGCGATGTTCCGGACCGCCGAAGAAACGCCAACCGGCAAACTCGACCCGGTGCAGCTTCAACTCGATGTCCTCTTCCACCCTTCACCCAAGAGTCTGACCCGCGCCAGAACCTTCCTCGCGGATCGCAAGAAGATCCTCGATGCCGTCGATCGCGCCACCGCACTGCCGAAATGCTGGTTCGACCGGGACTGGAGCATCGGCCCGGCCGCGGTTCCTTTCACGGAATTCGCCTTCATGAAGGGGGCGGCGAAATTGCTCGCTTTGCGCGCGTCTCTCGCGGCGGCAGAGAATCGGCCTGCAGACGCTCTCGCTGATTTCGCCCGGCTGCGCGTTCTCGCGCGGCACGCCGCCTGTGAGCCGACGATCATCAGCATCATGGTAGGTCGAGCCATCGATGCCATAGCCCTCCAGGCACTCGCCGAGTGTGCGCTCGCGTGCCCGTCGGAGAGGCGGGGCTTCGACGATGCGCTTAGCTCGCAAGTCGGGTCATTAGCGGCGCCGAACCTGAAGGATGAGCATCGCGAGGACCTGGTAGACATGCTGTCTCTGATCGATCTCTGTGCCACTCCGGAGGGCCGGAAGAAGGTCGGAATCCGGGAGGAAGATATCGGCGCGGCCGCGAGGATCTTTCCGATGTTGCTCAGCCAGCCGAAGGCGAGAATCGAGATCGTCAAGGAAGAGCGAGTTATTTGGGACGCTCTCGACCTGCCACCGAAACAGGCGAGTCCGATCATCCGAGGCGCTACCCAGCGCCGCGACATGGCCCTACTCGCATTCCCGGTTGCGGCTCAGATCTACGACATGCTCGGGTCGGGAGAGGAGCCGACACCGCTCGATCGCCTCAACGCCTGGCAGGCCGAGAAGGAGCGCTACACCGCGGTGGCGAAGGCCCTCTCTGGCCCGGCGATTCCGCGTTCGATCAGGACGTCCGACCTCTCGAGCCCCTACGACGGCAAGGCCCTGAGTTACCGGTTCGACGGCCGGCAGATCGTGGTGACGGTCAGCGGACTCGAGAATGCCCTCAAGATCCCTCCTGACAAGGCATTCGCCAAGCCGAGAGAAGGAGCGGGTCGTTAGGTGATGGGCTCCCGCTCCGGGTCTGGGAGATGGGTGGAGTATCAACCTACGATCTCGGGGCCCAGGCGTCGGGCCGGTCCGAGGGTGCGCCCTGAAAGGGCGCGATAGAATCGGGCCGTGCCTCAGTCCCATTCCAACGTCCTCGTTCACCTTGTGCTTAGCACCAAGCATCGGAATCCCCGTATCGCCCCGGCTATCGGCGCGAGTGCATCGCTACCTGAAGGGCCGTTCTGAGCAACCACGACTGCCTGATTCTTCAGATCGGAGGCGTCGAGGATCGTATTCACCTCCCGTTCCAACTATCGCGAAAGATTGTCGATGGCCGACGGAGCGAAGGCGAGAGCAGCAGCAACATATCCGAGCACCTCGATCTCGGGAATCCAGGGCAAGAGCCCGCCTCGAGGCCAAGGGCCGACGTGGGACCTCCGCCAGACACGTAGACGAAACTCTGGTAATTGAATGGTATACAATGCTTGACGTGGAAGTCCAAACCGCACCTCAGCCAGGGCTACGGCATGGCATCTATTCTTACCGGGAGGCGGCACGGCTACTCGGCGTCGCATCGCAGCGCGTGTCACGGTGGGCGGACGGCTACGTGTTTCAATTGAAGTACGGCCAGGGCAAATCACGGCCCGTGCTTCAGACGGAGCGGCACCCCGGCGTGCTGTCCTTCGCGGAGTTGTTCGAGCTTTTCTTCGTTCGGGAGTACGTCGGCCTCGGCGTCCCGCTCCAACATGTGCGCGCCACCGCGGAAGCCTTGGCAAGGGAATTCGGGCCCTACCCCTTCTCAAGGTCCGAAGTGCTTATTGGTGGCCGGGAGCTTCTGGTCAAGAACGCGGAGGGTCTTCTCCGGCGGCCGGATGTGGGCCAGCTTGTCGCCGACTACGCGGAGTGGATGGTCAAGCAGGTTCAGTTCCGCCAGGAGGTCGTCGGCCGCTACTCGCCGCCGGAGTTCGACGACCAGGTCTTCCTCGATCGCGAGATCCGAGGCGGCGAGGCGGTCGTAACGGAGTTCGCGATCCCGACGCGCGTCATTTATTCGCTCTGGGTGCGGGAGAAGGACATGTCGGTGGTTGCCGCGTATCACGACATCCCGGTTGGATCGGTTTCCCTGGCTGTCCGGTATGAGGCTCAGTGGCGGCTAGCGGCGTAGATCTCCACTTATGAAAAGTTCCGGCGCGGACCCTCATCCGCAAGTAGTAAGGGGCCGATGGAGAAGGTGAAGCTGCTGTTCGATGAGATGTTCTCTCATCGCCAAATCGAGTTCGTCGCGACGGAATCCCGGCTCGCCGAGATGCAGCACGTGCGGCGGATCGGATGGAGCGGCCAGCCAGACACGATCTGGATTCCGCGAGCGGTGCAAAAGGGTTTCGTGATCCTGACCGGCGACCGCAACGAGAAGACGAGGGGCTATACGGCGGCGGATCTGAAACAGATGAATGCTCGCGTCTTGCTCTTTTGCCAGTTTTGGGACCACATGACGGGGTGGGAGCGCGCCAAGTGGCTGGTAGCCCGGATCGAGCGGCTCACCGGCCTTGCATCCGAGCTGGCCCCAGGCTCGGTGAGCCTCGTCGATCGAGCTTGCGGGGCGAGGGCAGTCTAGTCGGCCCAACGGCCCGCTCTGTTATGGCCTAGGCCAACGGCCTCGGGTAGATTGCGTCGCCACGTCAGAACCCGTTCGCCTCACCTATAATGCATACAGATGGCCGAAGCCTGGAAGAACAAGCGTACTTTGGCGACAACCTCGAGATCCTGCGCAAGCATGTCGAGACGGAGTCGGTCGATCTAATCTATCTCGATTCCGCTGTTCAATTCGAAAGCCGACTACAACGTGCTCTTCAAAACCGGGAGACCTCCTTTCCTCACCCGCAGATCTCCTTGAGGACCGCCTTCATTTCCTCGCACACCTCCGTCGGGCGAAGCTCCCGGGCGACCTCGAGCGGGCCGACCGTCAGCCCAACCGTCTCGAGCAGCCGCTTGTTCAGGAAGGCAAACAGGTCTTTCCCACCAACAATGGAGACTCTTGTTTCAAACGACATCCAGTTTGCGTCAACAACTTCACGCGCCGCAGGATTAGAGTGGGGCACGCCCTTTCGCTTGCTTTCTGAGCTCTCGTTGAGAATCTCGACGGAGATGGCGTCCGTGGTCGCGTTCTTCAGATGCTCACATCCTTCGTCGATAACCTGCCGAATCCAATCGGGCGAGATAGCAGCCAGGGGCTTGGATTGGGTTGACTTCTTTGCCAGCGCCCTGAAAATGACAATGGGCTGGAGGAAGTAGCTCTCGATTTCTTTCCTCTCCCAGACGAAGAGCCTAAGGCAATCGAGTTCGGCCTGAGACCCCTGTTCCGCGACGGTGGTGTCGGATCTGTAGTCACGATCGAGGATGCAGAAGGCGGTGAATTGGTGTTCGCTATTGGTCACGAATGTTCTCGCGAATCCGCGAGCCACGTACAACCCGCTCCAACCATGGGTCGAGAAGTTTGGCAGGTTAGTGAACGACACATACTTCCTGGGTAGGGCGACTTTGGCTACCGCGCGCAGGAGGTCCATGTCCTTCCCTTCGACGAAGACGCACTTCTTTGCGCCCCAGAGCCTTCCGAGTTGGATGTTCTGTATTCCCCCGAGTTCGTCGATCACCTTCTGGACAGCCGTGTTTGAGTCCGCAAACTGTGAATTTGGCTTCTTCCTGTCAACTACCGCGATCTCGTTCGCTCTGCATTCCGACATGATCTCGACACTGTGGCGACAAGGACCTGCCCCTGGTGGTCGCGAAGGAGGGACACTAGCTTCCTTTGCAGGTCGGCGTGGAGGTAGACGTCAGGCTCGTCGAGGGCGATGACGCTATTTGACGAAACCTTGCTAAGGAACCACATCATCTGCAGCCAGACCTGGAGCCCGGATCCCATCGATCCAGCCTCTGACGCAAACACCTCCTCTTGGACAAGGAGTTGGAGTTCGTCGATCTCCCGTCTGAACTCCAGAATGCGGAGTTTTGGCCAAGTAGACTCCGCATTCTCCTTAAATCTTCCGAAGTACTCTGAGAGATAGTGGATCTGGTTTCTGAAGTGGAGGCGCGACACCGGATTGTATTGGTTGCGCTTCACATAACCCGCGTCCAGGAGTCTCTCGTTTCTTGCGATTGGTGTGACCTGGGGCATGACGAACACCTCCGGCAGATCAAGGCCCCTGAGGTGTTGGCTGTAAGATGCCGTGAACTCGCCAACTCGTATCGTTGCAAATAGGGGCTCGCCTTTGCGAAGGTAGCCGGTGATCTCCACTTTATCATTGAACATGGCAACGAACTTGGATGGGTCGTCGGAGTACTCGTGGCCGATGAAGTTAAGATCGATC
>DATJYD010000034.1:0-2005 GCA_035499755.1 Fimbriimonadaceae bacterium | reverse complement strand
ATCGCGAGGTCGCGGAGTTGCCCCTGCACCTTGTCCGCGAATTCTGCTGCCCGTTCCTTGCGTAGCGCGGATAGTTCCAGCGCCAGCGTTGAGAGATGGGTCTCGGCCTGCGCGAGGGCGGTTGCAAACTCCTCTTCGCTGGCCTCGGCATCTCCAAGGAGGTCGAGCTCGCGCCGAGCCTCTTCCAGAAACGCGAGCACCGCGACCTCGTCCTCACCGTACTTCCGCCGAAGCCTCCGCAGAAGATCGATGCGGCCCGCGACCTCTTCGAGCCGCTCGGGATCGGCTTCGAGTCGGTCGAGATAGAGGGTGAGATCGCGGCTCCCCTCCTCGATCTGCACGAGGGCCGAGCCAAGCGTTTCCAGCACCGGCGCCAGCGACGGATCGTAGCGAGCCGCCTCCTCGACCGCCTTCACGCCAAGTCGAACCGCGTCTGCGGCGCTGCGGTCTCCCGCGATCAGCGAATCCAGCGCCAGCGCCGCCGCGTTGCCGATCCTCTCCACATTTCGAAGCCGCTCGATCATCGTCTCCATTTCTTCGAGTTCGCCCGGCTTAGGTGCGGCCGACTCGATCTCGCTCACCTGAAAACGAAGCAAGTCGAGTCGGTGTTCGCGGTCGCGGAGTCCAGCCCGCAAGGAGGCGAGCTTCTGGCGAGTGGCCAAGACCTGGCTGTAGGTCTCCGCGACTCTTTGGATCAGAGCGCGCGCCGGTTCGCCGATCCAGTCGTCCAGAAAGCCGATGTGGCGAGCCGGATCGAGCAGGGACTGATGGTCGTGCTGGCCGTGAAGGTCGACGAGGAACTGACCCAACTGGCGAAGGCTCGAAACCGGAGTCATCTTGCCGTTCACCCGGCACTGTGAGCGGCCCTCCGCGTACACCTCTCGCTGGATGTAGAGGAGAGATTGCTGCTCGGCTAGGAGCTCGGAGCCTTCCGGTTCAATGCCCGCCTCGCGACACTTGCCGAGGAGAGCCGCGTCGCCGGAGAGATCGAGAACCGCGGAAACCGATGCCTTGGTCGCGCCCGTCCGCACAAGCTCGGTGTCCGCTCGCTCGCCGAGCGCAAGCTCCAACGCGTCCACGAGAAGCGACTTGCCGGCTCCGGTCTCACCGGTGAGCACGGTGAAGCCGGAGCCGATGGAGATCTGGCACCGCTCGATGATCGCAATATTCTCGACCGTCAATTCGACGAGCATCTAGGGGAAAGACGAAGAAGCGACTGATTGCGGAGTGAAGGAAAATGGCCGAGCGACAGGAGACCTTCCGGGATTGGAGACTGACCGAAGACACCCCGATACCCGCCGCCCAGGAGATGCCAGAATGAAGCCATGCGAGTTCCCTTTTGCGATATCAAAGCCCAATACGACGAACTAGCCCCGCAGCTCGACGCCGCGGTCCACGAGGTTCTCTCCACCGGGGCCTACGTGATGGGGAAATACCACAAGGCTCTCGAAGCCGAGATCGCCGAGCTTCATCAATGCAAGCACGGCATCGCCCTGAATAGCGGCACCGACGCCCTTCGCATCCTTCTCGACGCGGCCGGCATCGGCGCCGGCGACGAAGTCATTTCGACCGCCTTCACCTTCGTCGCCTCCACCGAAGTCATCGCCCAGGCCCACGCCGTTCCCGTCTTCGTCGATATCGATCCCCTCACCTACAACATCGATGCCTCCAAGATCGAGGCCGCGATCACCCCGAAGACGAAAGCGATCATGCCGATCCACCTGTTCGGCCAGATCGCCGACGTCGACGCGATCACGAGGATCGCCGAAAAGCACAACCTCGTCGTCATCGAGGACGCGGCCCAGTCCCTTGCCTGCACTCATAACGGCGTCCCCGCCGGCCATTTCGGCATCGGCGCCGGATTCAGCTTCTACGTCACCAAGAACCTCGGCTCGGCCGGCGACGGGGGCATGATCGTCACCAACCGCGACGATATTGCGGAAGCCGCCCGCTCGATGAGAATCCACGGCATGGGCCGGGAGCGCTACTACTACGACCACCTCGG